>CAMWIM010000035.1 GCA_947174335.1 uncultured Porphyromonadaceae bacterium
GGGTGTGACATTTGTCACAAGTAAAGAGGATTTCATTGTCTATCTTTGCGACAAAATTAATTTGTTAGACAATGAAACTGCTTAATTTACTATTGGTTATTCTATTTGGGGTTTTGCTCCCGACAAGTTTGTTCGCTCGTGATCAACTTGTTGAGGGGAATGTTTACCTCTCGTCGGGAAAGGTTTTGGAGGCGCGTGACTCGATTCGCATTTCTCTTCCGGTTAAGAAAAAGAAACTGAAGATTTTTGAGAATGCTTACACGGCGCGTCAGAAAAAGATGGAGGAGATTGTGCCCACAACGGTTGATTCGCTTGTCGTTTGGTCAACAACATCGGTCGAACGTCATCACACACTCTGTTATATCGCTAAATATGGCTGGGCTTGGCAACTTGAAAAGGGTCGTCATATCAGAGTTTACTGTTTTTCGCCTAAGGGTTACAATGTGTCGGGAAACGGTGGAATGTGGTATAGAGTCAAGGGTGTCATAATCGTTGAGAAGAACGGCGAGCTTTTTGTCTTTAAGAATCCGGCTAAGCGTGCTAATGAGAAATTCATAAAACAAGTAACATCGCTTGTTGCCGATGATCCTGTTCTTGTAGCGAAGTTAAATGAGTCTTATGGAGACCGTAGCAAAATACTTAGAATGTTATCACTTTATTCACCAATACTTTAAACATGAAAATTAAATCGATCGTTTTAGCTACATTTTTTGTGGCGATTGCGTTGCCCTGTGTGGCAAAGAAAGATAAGAAAGTCGAGACCGACAAAGAAGATGTCCATGTCAATGTCATTCTTTTTTCGGGAGATACAATCAACGGCTATCTCAGAAGCGACTTTAAAACCGGATTAAAAAATATGTTTTCTAAATCGGGAACGATTAATCAGTATATTAATGTAGGAGAACAACCTCGCGGAGGTGAGACTCGGCGATTAAGCGCATCTGAAGTGAAAGAATATCATTTTCTTGAGCCTACCGAGGGTTATCCCGAAGGTGCCAGAACTATATCGGAACGCATCAATTCTCCGGTTCCATTCAAACCTCATGCCTCGGTTCGTGGTTTCGCTTATGTCAAAGATACCCGAGAATGTGGCACGATTTTATGGTGGCGTGTTTGGAAATCATACGGAGGACGAAACACTCAATATCGCCTTGTTACGGCTGTCGGTGTTAAGCTGAAAGGAGCAAAAGCCGCATACCCGCTCATTGTAGATGGTAGCATAGAGATGTGGGGGATAATGAACTATTTGAAAAGGAAGTACCCCGAACTATATCAGTATATTAATGAATATTATTTTAAAGGTAAAGACGGTAAAGCACATCGCAGAGAATTACTTGATAATCCGTCAACATTCATGGTGCTTTATGAGGATTTTTTAAAGAATCATGAGCCACTTTCCGACCCTGATGAGGAACTTGAGGCTCAGAAGTAATAGATTCTATGAAAAACGAGTATATTAATTTGTATAATTAATGATTGATGATGCCGTACCAAGCGAGGTGCGGCATTTTTATTAATTTATAAAAAAGCCGCAGTAACAACTACTGCGGCTTTTTGTATTTGGTGGTTGTGGGTGATTATCGTTCAGGAATGTCAACCGGGGGCTGAGGAGTCTGATCGATGAGGTTCTTGGTGAAGAAGTCGAGGAGGCGCCAGTAGAAGTATTCGTTCATGTCGCCGAAGCCGTGACGCTGGGTGGGGAGCATGAGCATGTCAAAGCGTTTGTTGGCATGGATAAGTGCATGAACGACACGCTGAGTGTTACCCGGGTGTACGTTGTTGTCGATGTCTCCGTGAACAAGCATAAGACGACCTTTTAGATTCTTGGCGATTTGGGGGTTTGTCTTGATTGAGTAGATGAATGTAGTGTCGCCTTCTTCAGATACTTTTTCTTTCACACCGTGGTGAGTTTCGCTCCACCATCGGTTGTAGATGTTGTTGTCGTGGTTGCCGGCGCAAGAAACTGCGGCTTTGAAGAAGTCGGGATAAACGAGCATCGCAGCTGTTGACATGAAGCCGCCACCTGAGTGTCCGTGAATGCCGACACGGTTGATGTCGATGAATTTGTGACGGGCTGCGAGCTGTTCGATTGCAGCTTTTTGGTCAGCCAAGCCGTAGTCGCGGAGGTTGCCGTAACCATAGTTGTGATACCATTTTGAACGGTCGGGGTGTCCGCCACGGTTACCTACTGAGATGACGATGAATCCACCCTGAGCAAGACGGTCGGTGCGGAGTCCCATGCGGGTGTAGGGATAGTAAACACCTTCAACCTGAGGACCGGGATAAACGTAATCAACGATAGGATATGATTTCTCTGGGTCAAAGTCAAACGGCTTATACATCACGCCCCAAAGGTCGGTTACGCCGTCGGCAGCTTTGACAGTGAAGACTTCGGGGAACTTGTAACCGTTGGCAAGCAACTGTGTGAAGTCGGCGCGTTCGAGGTCCATTATTTTGCTCCCGTTGATGTCAAAGAGGGCAGTCTCGGGGACTGTGTCAACGCGAGAGTAGTTGTCAACAAAGTAGCGGGCGTTGTCGTCAACTACGGGTGAGTGGAAATATTCGCCTTTGTCAAGACGTTTTACAGGCCCACCGTCAAGGCTGACAGAATAGAGGTGCTGGTAGTAGGGGTGAGCGTCTTTGTCGCGCCCCATGCCGGTGAAGATTACACGGCGTCCGGGTTCGTCAACTTTGAGAATCTGGTGAACGTGCCAGGGACCGTCGGTAAGACGACGTTTGAGGTTACCTTTGTCGTCATAGAGATAGAGGTGAGCCCAACCGTCGCGCTCGCTCCATTGAACGATTTCTTTACCGTTGTTTACGGCAGCGAGAGGACGTTCGTTTTGATATGTGTTAAGGCGTTCTTCGATAATCGGGACAATTGTGTCCTGGCCGATTGTGTAGGTGCAGACATCGATGCGATGAAGGTCGCGGCTTGAACGTGTCAAGAAGAATCGGTTGTCATCTCCGAGCCAGATGTTGGGAACGTCATATTGGTCGCGCTGTTTTTGGAGACTCGGACGACGGATAAGAGTTAGAGACTGGTCTTTGAAACGCTGAGTATCGATTTCTTTGCGAGAACGATCTTCAACATTAAAGAGATAGAGATGTTGCTGGGGAATATTTTCTTCGCCCGGCATCTCATATTTGTAGGTTTCAAGGGTCGGGCGAGGATCAGCGATAGCGTTAATTACCCAAAGTTCGCCAACCTTGCGGCCGTCTTCGATGTTTGAGATGAAGTGACGTGAGTCGGGTGACCAAAGAATGTATGCGCCACGACGTTTGCCGTTATCAAGGGTGTCGGTGTTTAGCCATGAATATGGAACGCCATAACCAAAGTCGCGCACTCCGTCAGTGGTAAGCTGTATTTCAGTGATGGTAGAGTCTTTTTCGTCTTTTTTGAGTTTGGCATAGTCTTCGCCACTCATCATCCAGAGGTTGAAGTCTTTAGCATAGACAACTTTTTTTCCGTCAGGCGAAACCGAAGCCCATTTGAGCTCTTTTTCTTCTTTCTCTTTGTCTTTGAGGTGGGTCAATTGACCATTGCGAGAGTCGTATGAGAAATAGAAAACTTCTTTTTTAGGTTTCTTGCTTTTCTTGTCGGCCTTCTTGTCATCTTTTTTAGGAGCAGCGTCTTGAGACGATGTCACCTCAAAGGTATAGGTGTATCCATCGGGTTGTACCTCAAGATTTCTGATTGGCAACTGAGCTGCGATGTATGGGTCTTTAACGATGTAGGTCAGGTCGGCAGCCATCTTGTCGTGATCAAACATAGGTGATTTACGACGTGCGACGGGATCGACAACATACCATCGGTTTCCTTCACTTGTTTTGTAGCTGTACCAGAATTTGTCACCGGTTGGAAACCAATGCGGGTCAACTGTGGTAGAGAAGAGCATTTTAGAGAGCTTGGGTGCTGTAAAACGCTCAGGAAGCTCATAGGGATTTGAGCTTTGAACGGCTCCGTTATTGTTGTCAACAGGGGCTGCGTTGAGGGCAAATCCACCGACTGAAAGCAATAAGGATGCCAAAAAAACGTTACTTTTTTTCATTTAATATGAGATATTGATTGGTGATAACATGGTATAGTTAACTGAGATTAATATCAGCTATCGGCAAGAAATTCTTGCTGATTCCAGTGCAAATATATCAAAACTTGCCGATATCGGCAAGTTTTTGTGTGAGGGAATCACATTTTAAGTACATAAATTGCGATTTGATACACATTTTAAGGAGATAAAATGGGGTTTGGGATGACGGAAAGATGGCTTTTGATTGTCAAATAATCTTAATTAATAAATTAATGTGAAACTTTTTGGCAGATAACCGAGTCTAATTAAAATGTAAATAGTACTTTTGCAACAAATAAAAATTTCAAAATCACTGATTTAATAAACCAAATGAGACGAGTTTTTAAACTTTTAATGACTCTTGCGGTCGCTCTGACAGCCAACATGGCTGTTTCGGCTCAAATGAATATGACCGCACAGTTGCCGGTAGATAAAGATGTTCGTATCGGCAAGTTACCCAACGGGTTGACCTACTACATTCGTCATAACGAAAAACCTAAAGGTCAAGCCGATTTTTATATCGCACAAAAAGTTGGTGCGATTGTAGAGGATGACAACCAGCGTGGTTTGGCTCACTTCCTTGAACACATGTGCTTTAATGGAACGACCAATTTCCCCGGAAACTCTATGATTGGCTGGCTCGAAAAACAGGGTGTAAAATTTGGTGTGAACCTGAATGCCTATACTTCTGTAGACCAGACTGTTTATTTTATGTCAAATGTTCCTGTCGCAAAAAAATCGGTTCAAGATTCAGTACTTCTTGTACTTCATGACTGGGCTAATGATCTTCTTCTCGATCCGGTTGAGATTGACAAGGAACGTGGCGTAATTCATGAAGAATGGCGCCGTTCGATGGTCGGACAGATGCGTATTCTCGAAAATCTTCTTCCGGTAATGTATCCCGATAGCCGTTATGGCTACCGATTGCCAATCGGTACGATGGAGGTTGTTGACAATTTTGCGCCCGAGACTCTACGTGCATACTATGAAAAGTGGTATCGACCCGATCTTCAGGGTGTTATGGTTGTAGGCGATATTGATGTGGATTATATCGAAGGTAAAATCAAAGAGATGTTCTCTTCGATTGAAATGCCTGAAAATCCCGCACCTCGTATCTACTACCCTGTAGCCGACAATGAAGGTACAATTTATGCAATCGGTCGTGACAAAGAGCAGAAAAACGGAATTGCAAGCCTTATGATTAAGACCGATGCACTTCCCGATTCACTCAAAAACACAATGACCGGTTTGATTCAGAACTACATTACAGGCATGATCACCGAGATGCTAAACGAGCGTTTATCTGATATCGCTTCTAAACCTGAATCTCCGTTTGCCGCCGCTTCAAGTTCTTATGGCAACTTCTTCGTTGCTAAAACAAAAGATAATCTTAGCATTGATGCTGTTGCCAAGGGTGAGGATATCCGTCCGGCATTTGCAGCCGCTTACCGCGAGCTTTTGCGTGCATCACGTGGCGGGTTTACATATTCTGAATATGACCGTGCTCGTCAAAACTATCTCTCGTCAATTGAGAATGACTATAACAACCGTGCCGATCGCCGTTCGTCACAGTATGTTAATGAATATGTTGAGAACTTCCTAAATAATGAGCCGATTATGGACATCGAGACTGAATACAATATGCTCAAGTCAATAGCCGGTGCAATTCCGGTTGCTGCAATCAATCAGGCAATTTCCCAACTCGTTACTCCCGACAACAGAGTGTTGATGATTCTCGCTCCTGACAACGGTACATTTTACTTCCCGACCGAAGCTGATATGGCTAAAGTAATCGCTGATGTAGATGCTGAAAATATTGAGCCGTTTGTTGACAATGTCAAGAATGAACCATTACTTTCAAATCTCCCGACTCCCGGTAAAATCGTCAGCCAGAAACACAATGAAATGTGGGATGCTACTGAGTTTGTTCTGTCAAACGGTTTGAAAGTGACGGTTAAACAAACCAAGTTTAAAGAAGATGAAATCATGTTCCGTGCTATGGCGCGCGGTGGTATGACTTGCCTTCCTGAAGAGATGGCTCCTTCTCAGCAGTTGATTGGTAGTGCTATACGTTACGCTATGGGATTGGGCGCATACACATCGAGCGAACTCCCAAAATATCTTTCGGGCAAAATTGCCAGTGTTATGCCTTCGTTCGGTACATATTCACGCTCGATTGGCGGTTCAACTACTCCCCGTGACATAAAGACAGCAATGGAACTTCTATATGCGACATTTACGGCTCCCAACTTCTCGGAAGAAGAATTTGCCGCAATGCAGTCATCACTTGAAGGAACACTTGCCAACCAGGAGCGCACACCCGACTTTATTTTTGGACGCGATGTGAGAAAATCAAGCTACAAAGCCGCAGCTGCTCAGTCTGTTACCGTTGAAACTGTTAAAGCTGCCAAGCTCGACGAAATCCGTGAGATTTACAGCATGATGACAGCGAATGCCGGCGACTATGAATTCTTCTTTGTAGGTAACGTTGATCTTGATTCTATCAAACCGTTGCTCGAACAGTATGTTGCGACTCTTCCGGTTAACCGTGCAAAATCAATCGGTGTTGTTATCAATCCGGGATATGAAATGATTAAAGGTAAAACCAAGAGTGAGTTCAAAACCAAGATGGAAACACCCCAGACCTATGCCTACATTGAGATGTTCGGTACAATTCCCTACACTTCAAAAGATGCTATGCTTGCTAATGTAGCCGGCAGCATCATCGGTAATCGTTTCCTCGAAACTGTTCGTGAAGAGATGGGCGCGACCTATTCAATCGGTGCACGAGGTTCTATGAGCCGTATTCCCGATGGCGAGACCGGAATTTTGACATCATTCCCGATGAAGCCTGAAATGAAAAAAGAGGTTCTCGACTTCATTGCCAATGAGTTTGTTCGTATGCAGTCAACTGTTAAGGAAGAGGAAGTCCAGAAACAAGTTGAATATCTTGTGAAGACCAACACTGCCAATAAAGATCGCAACGGCTCTTGGCTTGGTGCGATGACCGGATATGCTCTCAACGGAGTTGATACATTTACCAACAATGTTGAAACTGCTAAATCAATCACTGTTGCCGATGTTGAAGACTTTATGAAACGTCTGGCGTCAGAAGGCAACTATCGAGTTGTAATCCTCAATCCCGAGAATTAATTCTGAGTAACCATATAAATAAACAGAGCCGACCTGCCAAGGTCGGCTCTGTTTTGTTTATTATAAGGGAATAATCGACCGATTATTTAGACTCTTTTACCATTTTGAGGTAATTCTCAAGACCTTCAACGATTTTAGCGGCGAGTTTGCCACGATATTCAGGGTCGGCAAGGAGTTCTTCTTCGGGGAGAGATGACATAAAGAGAACTTCAACAAGAGCATTGGGATAGTCGGTAGGACCGTTGAGCGAGAAGTTGAAGTTGCCGGTCAAACCAAAGTTTGCAAGTCCGAGCGAAAGCATTGACTGGTGGAGTGATGATGCAAGCTGACGATCAAAAATATGTTTGTAATAGGCACTTGTTCCCATCGGGATGAGGGGATTGCCTGATGCGTTGTTGTGAACCGAGATGGCGAGGTCAACATTGCCTTCACGCCAGATTTGTTTGCGTTCGGTCATTGAAGGACCTGTGTCGCCGTCACGGGTGAGAACGACATTTGCGCCTTTTTTGCGAAGAATATCAGCTGCTTTGAGAACGATGTCAAGGTTGACATCTTTTTCTTTAAGACCTGATGGTGAATATGCACCGGGGTATGGACCACCGTGACCGGCGTCAAGACCTATTGTGAGGTCTTTAAGGTCAAGAGAAGCGGGACAGTGACGAACGTCGATATTCAAGGTTGAGCCTGAATAGCTGATTGAATAACCCCACTGGAATTTTTCTTTAAGACGGATTGTAAGAGTAAGTACGTCTGATTCTTCCTGTTCAAAGTCAACAAACTCAATCATGCCGAGCTGACCGCGCTGAGTAATCCAGTTTGAGTTACAGGTGGCACCATAGAGCGATACTTTGATAGTTGAGGGGTCAATTTCGGTGCGTGAAGTGTAAGGGAGTCTGACGGGAAGACTGATTGAGATGCGGTCAGCTTTGCCGTTATTGCTGAGTGACCAGGAACCGGTATTGACGGTTGTCGCACCTTCGCCACCTTGTTCGGCATATTCTTTCGGAAGATAAGCATATCGGTTGTCGCTGAGCTGTACTTTGTAAAGACCTTTGGTCTCGCCAACCGCAGTCATTTCGATGCCTGCGTCAACAAAACCGATTTTAGCACCACCGAGACGGTCACCGCCATTGCCATACTGGAAGTATGCGCCGGGAAGCGATTTGATGTTAACCGGGGTTGCGAGCGCCATTGTAGCCGGTTCGCTTTGGCGGGGAGATGCAGTGCGGGGAGCGTCGTTATAGAAAATTTCGACAGTTTTCTTTTCTGATTTTTTGTTAACGGTAACCTTTACGGGGATTTTGTTGAGACCCGGTTTGAGAGTTACCTGCCCACCGAACGAGCCGGTTTTATAAACGTGAACTTCTTCACCGTTAACCCATGCCTGAGCGTCGGGAGTGGCAACACCGATTACATAATAGGTCGGACGTGTAACGGTGTCGGTATGCTCATCGTCGTGGTAGATTTTAAACAGGGAGTCTTTTGCCATAACCGGCAAAGACACCATCATAGCGGCTGTAAATGCCACTGCAGTCAGTTTTTTGAACATAAGCTGGTTGGTATAAATGGTTTATAAAGTGAATTTACTGTGATTATTCTTTGTATGCTATATCGTTGAGCGGACGCAAAACGTTGCAGAGAATACGGCTCCAATAGGTTCGGAAATCTTCTTTAATCGCTAAAACCGACATGGCTGCGACTTCATCGGTCGGGTCATTGCCAAGAGCCGCGATAAAGTTGAACAGAACTTGGAACAGATCGGCGAGACTTTCTGAAATACTTGCCGAAACGGGTGTGTCGCTGTATTTCATATCTTCCTCAAACACTTCGAGATAGACATCATCTTCGCCGATGAGTGTTTCGAGGTTCTGACGTATATCGTTGTAATAATCCTCCTCAAGAGCCGATTCGATATATGGGTCTTCGGTCTCAATGAAATTGACCGACAGATCGGTCGCTGTGATATATAGCCGAGGTAACAGCTTGAGCATTTGGGCGATAAACTCGCCGCGCTCACTTTCGACAGCATGTGCAACAGCCTGACAATATTCTTTGCAAAGGGCGATGAATGCAATGGAATTTGTGTTGAGTACTGCTTGGGGAGTTGTATCTGTATTCATTGTGATATTGTCGTTAAAAGTGATTAGCGATATAGATTGTTTGATATGATGAAATCATAGACTTTGGGCGGCAACATCGGTGCAACCAGTCGTTGCTCGGCTGTTGCCTTTCGTATTTCGGTCGATGAAATCTGAATGATCGGGGCGTCAAGCGGCTTTATATAATCGTTTGAACCGTCGGGCATCGGGTAGCCGGCGCGCGGATAAACTATGACACCGGCAAGTTTGCAAATCTCGTCGGGGTCCTTCCACTTGTCAAAGTCGGCGAAGTTGTCGGCTCCAATCAAAAGTGAAAATTCGACGTCAGGATATAGCTCGGTAAGTTTACGAAGCGTATTGATGGTGTAGTTGGGGCGTGGCATTGTCAGTTCGATATCACACTCTTTGATTTTGTCGAGACCGTCAATGGCAAGCCTGATCATTTTTAGCCTGATGTCGTCGGGCAGCAAATCTTTATTGTTGACTTTAAGCGGATTGAGGGGTGAGAGCATAAGCCAGACCTCGTCAAAATCCATATTGACACGGGCATACTCCGTTAAAATGAGGTGACCGATGTGGATAGGGTTGAACGAACCACCAAATAAAGCTATGCGTCGTTTATTGCTCATTGACGGGCAAAGTCTGCTATGATTTTTTCGGTTTCGTTAACGGCTGATTCGAGATCGTCATTAACAACAACGTGGTCATATCCCGAAGCAAAGGATATTTCATATTCGGCTTTACCAACACGCTGGTCAATCATTTCGGGCGAATCAGTTCCTCTGTTCTCAAGTCGACGGCGCAATTCTTCGACACTCGGCGGCATAATGAAGATTGTTGTCGCTTGCTTGCCAAAACGTGAGGCGACATTAACACCTCCTTTAACATCAATATCGAGGACTACATTGTGACCCTCATTAATGTTTTGCTCGATTTCAGCAACCGGGGTTCCATAGAATCGTCCGGGATAGACTTCTTCATACTCGACAAACATTCCTTGGGCAATTTGATCGCGAAATTGTTCAGCAGTCAAAAAATGGTAGTGAACACCGTCAATTTCGCCCTGTCGGGGTTGACGGCTGGTTGCCGAAACTGAGAAACGCAGATCAACATTTCCGCGTTTCATTATTTCGTTAATGATGGTCGATTTACCACAGCCCGACGGGGCGGAGATTACAATGATTTTGCCTTTCATGGATGCGTGTTATTACATTACATTGAGCACCTGCTCTTTGATTTGTTCAAGCTCGTCTTTCATACCGACAACGAGCAACTGCATATCGGCTTGATTGCTTTTTGACCCGAGTGTATTGATTTCGCGACCCATCTCTTGAGAAATGAAACCGAGTTTTTTACCTTGACCCTGAGTCGCTGCCATCGTTTCAAGAAAGTAATCGAGGTGCTGGGTGAGTCGCTGTTTTTCTTCGTTTATGTCGAGTTTTTCGATATAGAAGATCATCTCTTGTTCAAGACGTCCGCGGTCATATTCGACACGTGGAATCTTGCTGAGCGAGTCTTCGATGCGTGATTTGATTTTGACAATTCGCTCCTGCTCATAAAGAGGAACCTCGGCAAGATGTTTGCGTATGCGGTCGATGCGTAAAGCAAAGAACTCTTCGAGCTTTTTACCCTCATTGCGACGAAATTCCATGAGCTCTTCAACTGCGTCGCTGACGGCGTGCATCAACACAGCAACCTCTTCGTCAGAAATTACGGTTAACGTGTCAGATTTCATTACATCGGGAAATCGGAGCAAAACCGAATACCAGTCGGTTGGCAGTGGAATATTGAGTCGGCGCGACATCTCTTCGAGTTGAGCTTTGTAGGCTGCAAGAAGATCAAAATTGAGCGGAGCCGGAGTCTCGGTGCCGATAGTTTCGACATAGACGGTCAAATCTACTTTGCCACGCTCAAGACGGGATGCGATAAGGTTACGCATATCAAGTTCCTTTTCGCGATAGGGAGCGGGAATGCGTGTTGACAGGTCAAGTTGTTTTGAGTTAAGTGACTTGATTTCAACAGTGAAACGCTTGGAGCTTGTTTCGGCGACAGCGCGTCCGAAGCCCGTCATTGATAGTAGCATTGTTAGTATCGATTATTGATTATTTTTGCAAAATTAAAAAAAAAGGTTGAAAAAGTTGCTATATTTTCCAAAAATTTAGCCATTGTCTATGGGATGCTATCCGCCAAAATCAGCATGGGAGCATCTACTTTGAAGTATGAGTATTAAATAAAGTGTAACCTCCTAAATTAGGTAAACTTAGAGTTAAATAATAGGAAATATGGCATGATATTACGATATGGTTACAATTCTTTTATTTATAACGGTTTAATTTGGAAATATTAAGATTGGATATTATATTTGCAAAAATAATTCGTATTTCATACATTAAATCTAAAATTTATGGATAAATCAAGTCTAATTTTTCTTGCAATTCTGAGCTTATTTGTCAGCTCATGTAGTCAAAATGAGTTACCTGATTTTACCGAGACGGAATGCTCAAATGAATCATTGAATGTAAAGTCGATTAAAAAATATATTGAAAAAAGACATCCGGTTAAAAGCCGTTCAAATACTCAACTGATACCTATTATTCAATCTGGCGATACTGTCGCTTTTTTGGCAAACTATTCTGAGGGTTGGGAACTTTTTTCCAACAATACATCTTTGCCAATGATCCTTATGAAATCAGGGAAGGGTCATTTTTACCCTAATGTTGGCGTGTTGTCTGATGAATCTGATTCCTCTTTTCTTAATTTTTACAATGGCTTGATAGACGGACTTGCATCATATTCCGAAGTGGAAGATACAAATCCTACTTGGACGCTTTACAGTGAAGATGGAGATAGAGATCCTGATCAAATTCCACAATGGGTTGGATATGCTGCAACTGTAGAAAGGGAATCCTATACCCCGAAAGGCGGTAGATTGAAAACACAGTGGAATCAGAGGGGAAATTACAATTTGTATACCCCGTTTTATTTAGATATAACTAATATGCATTCTGCGTTAGGTTGTAATGCTGTTGCAGCTGGGCAAATGATATATCATAGTAATAAATATTTCGGCGTACCGACTACTGCGGTATCTAAAGCATTTTATGATAAACATTATAATGAATATTATTTTTACGAACCTAGCTCAACCGTATGGGATTATATGGATTCTGGTGAAGATGAATCTTTTTGTGAAGACTCGGTCAAAATGCAGACAACAGCAGCTTTTTTAGGTAATATTGCGGTGAAGATTTATACAACTTTCGGGACGAAATATAATAACGAGACCCTAAGGGGATCTGGAGCAGACCCTGATAATGTTATTTCATATTTAAATCAAATACTTAAAATTAAATTAGCTAAAGTAACTATAAATTGGTATGACATAATTCAAACACTTAAAACCGGCTATCCCGTTTTTGCTGCGAGCTACAATACTATACTCTCTCCAAAAGAACAATATGGACACTCTTATTTAATTGACAAAGCTGAATACATTAAGACAATATTATATGATGTTTATGATATCAGAACATCGGATAACAATCCCTATATTGAAGACATGGAAGACCATGGAGAATTTGAAGAATCGCCTGAATTTGTAGCTCACTCTCTTGATTATTATAGAGAGGCGTATGGCGACATTCGGTATAACTATAACTCAATGCTAACAGAACGTTGGCTTATGATGAATTGGGGCGGAACAAAATCATTAAATAGCGTTAAAATAAATGCAGACGAAAAAATCATAAAAATTTCGACATTGGAGTTTGATGATAATCTAATATATAAAATAAATTAACGACTTTATGCTTAGAAAATTATGAAAAAAAAATATTTAATTATACTATTAGGTCTTGCTTTAGCATCTTGTGGTGAGACTCCCACTCCAATTGATGATCCCAAACAAGAAATTGCTAAAGAAGAACCTAAGAATGAAGACCAAATAGAGCGTCCTTTTGACACATCTAAGTGGAAACCGTCTCGTCCAATCTGTTTGAGTGAGATTGAGAGGTCCATAAATATGCAACAAACTGACTTTTCTCTCAATTTCTTTAAAGCTGCGAAAAAAGAGATGGCTAATCAAAATTTTGTGGTTTCGCCATATAGCGTTGCTACTGCTCTTTCAATGCTCGCCAATGGAGCCGGCGGAAATACTGCGATAGAATTACAAAATGTCTTGTTGGCTGAATGGGCTGAGTTGAAGGACCTCAACGAGTATAACAAAAGAATTGCGGCTGCGATTGACACTCTCGATGGTTATACTACGTTAGAAATAGCAAATGCCATCTTCCCTGATAAGAAAATGACATTGGCAAATCTGTTCGTTGATAATATTAAAAATTTTTATGATGCATCGGTGCTACCTCTTAATTTTAATAATTTAGCTGAATGTAATCCGATCTTAAACAAATGGGTTGATGATGCAACTCACGGACTGATAAAGAATATGTCTGTAAGTACTTACACCCCGCTCTTGATTGCCAATACATTATATTTTAAAAGTAGCTGGGAACACGCATTTGATATAGATGAAACTGTTGATGCTCCATTTTACAATTTCGATAATACTGTATCGACTGTAAAACTTATGGAGGGTGGAAATTTTAACTATATTTTTGATGGCGAATTTGCTATATTAAGTCGCGTATTTGGCAATGGTACTTTTGAAATGTACGTGGCTTATAATTATGATGATAAAGAAAATTCTTTAAATGGAATTGAGAATATTCTCTCCAGAGAAAATATAAAAAAATATCAGTCAAACAGTCGTTCGGGTACAGGCACTATAAAACTGCCACGATTTGAAGTTACTCTTTCAGATATTAACATAGATGCTCTCTTACAAGAAATTGGAATAAAAGAATTATTCAGCGAAAAATCGGATTTGTCTAAGTTATTTGCAGATGGGAGTAATTTCCTAAAGCCAATGGTTAACCACGAATGTGTTTTGAAAGTTGATGAAACTGGAACGGAGGGCGCAGCAAAGACTAATATAATTTTAACGAGTTGCGATCTAGACAATATTGTAAGACCTGAACCTAAATCATTCATTGTCGACCATCCTTTTGTCTTCTGGATTGCAGAACAAAGTACAGGCACAATGTTGTTTATGGGTCAAATCAATAAACTTGAAAGTGTGAACGAATAAAATTGATTTTCTATATTCTTAACCACTCCAATTGACGATCAAAGTCGCGGAGTGGTTTTTTTATTTTATGGCTTTGTTTGTGGTCGCTGATTTTTGAAATAATATTTGTAACTTTGTCGTCGAAATAACAACTGATTTATGGCTGTAATATTAAATATTGAGACTTCGGGAACGACTTGTTCGGTAGCTTTGACTGCTGAGGGTATGATTTTGCGTCACTATGAAAATTTTGAGGGACGAAATCATGCTACTCTCCTGAGCGACTATATAAAATTGTGCTTTGACCATCTGCAAGATCATGAAATAAAGCTCGACGCTGTGGCTGTGAGTCTCGGACCGGGTAGTTATACCGGTTTGCGCATCGGACTTTCCGAGGCAAAGGGACTTGCCTACTCGCTTGATATACCGTTGATTGGATTGTCAACGCTTGAAATTATGGCTGTTGGAGCTATGTTTCAGGAAGATGCCGACCCCGAGGCGTTGTTGGCGCCGATGATTGATGCCCGTCGTATGGAGGTCTATACTGCTGTTTATGACTTTGCACTGAATCAGATTGTCAAACCGACTCCGCTGATTTTGGAACCTGACAGCTATGAGCGATTCTTGGCAGAAGGTCGTGTCGTGTTCTTTGGCGATGGATCGGATAAGGCTCGTGATTTGTTCGGGCAAAATCCTAATGCCCGATTTATCAAGGATATCGTGCCGTTGGCAACTGACATGACAGCACTTGCCGACCGTGCATTTTCACGTCGCGACTTTCTCGATTTAGCTTATAGCGTGCCCGAATATCTGAAAGATTTTCAAGCGATAAAGCCTAAAAAGCTTTTTTGAACCTTTTGGCACGATATTTGTACTTTAAGTAAGTATGATAACAATTTAAATTAGAAAAGATATGGAAAAAATTGAACCCGGAAAATATGTTGAGATGGTCTATGACCTCTATAGTGTAAATCCCGATGGCTCGGAAACTCTTGTTCATCAGTCTGATCCCGAAGATCCTGAAAAATTTGTTTTTGGTGTTACCCGTGGCATGATCATTCCTCTGGAAAAGGCTCTTGAAGGACTTGAAAAAGGCTTTAAATTTGATGTCTCGGTAAAGGCTAACGAAGCATTCGGACCCTACGATCCCGAACAGATTGCAGTTCTCGACCGTGACCTTTTCCTTGTTGACGGTAAGTTTGACGAAGAAATGATCAAAGTCGGTGCTATCGTTCCGATGATGACAGCTGACGGTTATCGTATCAATGGTGTTGTCAAAGAAATTACCCCCGAAAAAGTTTCAATGGATTTCAACCATCCATTGGCGGGCAAAGATGTTCGCTTTAAAGGTGAAGTAAAAGAGGTTCACGAGGCAACAGCTGACGAACTCAAACCATTCCAAGGCGGATGTGGCTGTGGCGATCATGGCTGCGGTGACGGTTGTGGTGACAACTGTGGCGGGGGCTGTGAAGGCGGATGCTGCCATTAATCCGAATTCACATAAAATTTTAAAGAGATGCGTCAACTTCATTTGGCGCATCTCTTTGTTTTGTATGGGAAACAAAAAAGAGCTGTCATCGCGACAGCTCTAAATTCGTTAAATAAACCAATCATTTTATCACATTTCATGCAATGGAAATAGTAATTTTGCTATGTACTATATTAACACGCGAATCATAAATAAAGTTCAAACAAAATAAAAATTGTGTAAATTTTTTAGAGTAATTATACTGTAATTCAAAAAGTTTTATTACCTTTGCAGTCGCAAAATCAAGCCGTAACGGGCTCAACTAAGCAAGTCAATAATGCGAAAATGAGGCTTCGCCCGTCGGTATAACCTGTAAAACAATAACAAACAGATGTACGTTATCGTAGAAATTCAGGGACAACAGTTCAAAGCTGAACAGGGCAAATTCCTGTATGTCCACTATCTTGGCGACGACAAAACCGAAGGTCAGACTGTAGAGTTTGA
Source organism: uncultured Porphyromonadaceae bacterium (assembly GCA_947174335.1). Classification (GTDB taxonomy): domain Bacteria; phylum Bacteroidota; class Bacteroidia; order Bacteroidales; family Muribaculaceae; genus CAJUPY01. The sequence goes on from CAMWIM010000035.1 coordinate 16,423, forward strand.
TCGCGTTCTTTTGGTTGACGCTGATGGCGCTGTAAAAGTTGGTGCTCCCACCGTTGAAGGCGCAAAAGTAGTTTGCGAGGTTAAACGTCCCCTCGTAAAAGGTGACAAAGTGATCGTTTTCAAAAAGAAACGTCGCAAAGGCTATCGTCGTAAAAACGGCCATCGCCAGTGCTTCACTCAAGTTGTTATTAAAGACGTAATTGCTTAACCCCTTAAAATCGTTTGAATCATGGCACATAAGAAAGGTGTTGGTAGTTCTAAGAACGGCCGCGAGTCGGAAAGCAAACGACTCGGAGTTAAGATTTTCGGTGGACAGGCATGTAAAGCCGGCAATATCATCAAACGCCAGCGCGGTACAGTGCACCACCCCGGTGAAAATGTAGGCATGGGTAAAGATCACACTATCTTTGCTCTCGTTGACGGAACAGTTGTATTTACTGAAGGCCGCAACGGTCGCCAGTTTATCAATGTTAAGCCTGCTGAGGCTTAATAGCTGACCGGTAAAAACAAATAACGGGTTTACCTCCAGGAAGGAGGTAAATCCGTTTTTGTTTGTAAAGCGGTTTGTGTCGTATTTAGTGTCGTTGATTCGGAATAAATTTTACAAGGGAATTGGATTGATTATCGTCTGAGGCTGAATCGGGAATGGCATATACACGCTGTCGTTTCATATTTTCATGCGAGTGGTGATGCCATGAATGGTTCATCAGAGTTGCCTTAAATACAAAGACATAGTTGGTGCCGGTATAGGCTGTATCGCTATAGACGACAGGGAAATCTTTAAACCAGCGTTTCAATAGCGGACGGTTGTCAATCGAATCAGCTGCAATGTCGGTTGAATCGGGTGTATTAGACGATTGGGCATTGATACCTCCGGCAATTAAAAGCAGAATCAGTATTGAATAAACCCGTAACATAATGTAACCCACATTTAGTTAGACTTATAATGTGGTAACACATAATCGGGACAATTTGTTTAAAACTCGCTGAACGCAAAAGGCAGAAGGTCGCGGATTGACTTTACAGCATAAATTTTGTCACGACCAATCAAAAGAACTTCGACCGGATTACCTGCCTTGTTTTCATATTCGAGCAGTGCCTGACGGCATACTCCGCATGGTGATATAGGGTTTTCGATAAAATCATCGGTATGGTCACGAGCTGCAATCGCAATTGCCTTGAATTTGGCATCGGGATATTCAGCCCCGGCATAGAAACAGGCTGAGCGTTCGGCGCATGTTCCGGCAGAGAATGCGGCATTTTCCTGGTTTGCGCCATCGACAATAACACCATTTGAGAGAAGTATCGCAGCCCCGACTTTGAAGTTGCTGTAAGGCGCATAGCTTCGATAGGTGGCTTTGCGTGCATGATCGACAAGCTCTTTTTGAGCATCGCTAAGCTCGTTATAGTCAAATACGTTATATTCAAATGATGATGTATTTGTTTTCATTGGCGAGGATAATTGGTTAAAGATAGTTAGTCTTTGCCGGTCAAGATTCGGCGTATGTCGTTGAGTTTGTTGAGAGCTTCAACCGGAGTCAGGTTGTTGATGTCTAATCCGAGGATTGAGTCGCGAATGTTTGTCAGAACCGGGTCATCGAGTTGGAAGAATGATAACTGTACGCCCGATTCATTCCCGGCGGGCATGATACCTGATGTTACCGGAGTTGAGTTGCCGTCCTTGTTGTCGCGATTGATTGTTTCAAGATGTTTGAGCACTTTTTCTGAACGGGAAACAATTGACTGAGGCATTCCGGCAAGTTTGGCAACATGGATACCGAAGCTGTGCTCGCTGCCACCGCGGACAAGTTTACGAAGGAAAACAACCTTGCCGTTAATCTCTTTGACCGACACGTTAAAGTTGACGATGCGGTCATACGATTTTTCCATCTCGTTCAACTCGTGGTAGTGGGTGGCAAATAGCGTTTTGGGGTGCATATTGCCATATTCATGGATATGTTCAACGATAGCCCATGCAATTGAGATGCCGTCGTAGGTTGATGTACCGCGTCCGAGTTCGTCAAAAAGGATAAGCGAGCGTTGGCTCATGTTATTCAGAATCGAGGCAGCTTCGTTCATTTCAACCATGAATGTTGATTCGCCGAGGGCGATGTTGTCGCTTGCGCCGACACGGGTAAAAATCTTATCAACCACACCGATATGGGCTGAGTCGCAGGGAATGAACGACCCGATCTGCGCCATCAGGACATTTAATGCCGTTGACCTTAGCAACGCTGATTTACCCGACATGTTGGGTCCGGTTATCATCATAATCTGAGTGGACTCGTTATCGAGCGAAATATCGTTGGCAATGTAGGGCGTACCGGCAGGGAGCTCACGTTCGATAACCGGATGACGGGCGTTTCGGAGTTCTATTTTCAATGAGTCGTCAACAACCGGTCGGTTGTATCGATTTGCCATCGCTACGATGCAGAACGTGAGCAGAACGTCGAGCGTCGCAGTCATTCGTGCATCGGTTAGGATTGTTGATGAAAAATTAGATGCAACTGCAAGGAGTTCGGCAAACAGGCGCGTTTCAATCTGCTCGATTTTATCCTGAGCACCGAGTATCTTTTCCTCATATTCTTTCAGTTCTGGTGTAATATATCGCTCGGCATTGACAAGTGTCTGTTTCCTGATCCATTGTTCGGGCACTTTGTCGCGGTGGGTGTTTGTCACCTCGATATAATATCCAAAAACGTTGTTGAATCCTATTTTGAGTGAAGGAATTCCGGTTTCGGCACTCTCGCGCCGCTGTATTTCAATTAAAAAATCTTTACCGCCGGTAGCAATGCGTCTGAGTTCATCAAGTTCGGCATTAAATCCTTGACGGATAACCGAACCTCGATTGACTGCAATCGGGGCGTCATCGACAATTGTACGGGCTATCCGGTCGCGAAGTTCCTCGGCGGGATTGATGTTTTTGCCGATTTCGACGAGTGGTTCGACACCCGATTCAAGGCAAAGCTGTTTTATCGGACCAAGTGCGGTCAAAGCGTTGCGAAGCGTGACGAGTTCACGGGGGGATATTCGACTGAAAGTCAGTTTTGAGGTTAGGCGTTCAAGGTCACCTATCTGTTCGAGTTGTTCGCGGATAGATTCGCGGACATCTGGATTGCGGAAGAAGAATTCAACAATGTCGAGACGTCTGTTGATTGCCTTTTGATCTTTGAGCGGAAACATCAACCATCGGTGAAGCAAACGCGCACCTGCCGGTGTTACAGTGTGGTCGAGAACTCCTAACAGACTTTTGCCATCAGGATTAAAGCTGTCTATCAACTCAAGATTTCGGGCTGTAAATCGATCGATACGAACATAATGGTCTTGCTCTATACGGGATATGCGGGTGATGTGACGTGCGTCAGAGTGTTGGGTTATATCAAGATATTGAAGCACGGCACCCGCGGCAATGACAGCCTCGGGCATATCGACAATCCCGAATCCTTTCAGACTGCGTGTGCCAAACTGTTTGAGAAGGCGGTCGTTAGCCGATTGAGAGGTAAACACCCAGTCGTCGAGTTCGTTAATCAGATAACGTCCTGAAAATGACTCGGCAACCTTCTGGCGCGAGCCACGTTCGACAAGAATTTCTTTGGGCTCAAAGTTGCTGAACAGTTTGTCGATATAGTGGAGGTCGCCTTGTGCAACAAGAAATTCGCCGGTCGAGAGATCGAGAAATGAAACACCATGCTCCTTGCGCCCGAAATTAATGGCTGCCAAGAAGTTATTGGTGCGGTGGTCAAGAACATTATCGTTGAGCGTTACGCCGGGTGTTACAAGTTCTGTAATACCACGTTTGACAAGTGTTTTTGTCAGTTTGGGGTCTTCAAGTTGTTCGCAAATCGCAACTCTTTTGCCTGCACGGACAAGTTTCGGGAGATATGTGTCAAGTGCGTGATGAGGAAATCCGGCAAGTTCGACCGAGCTTGCCGCTCCGTTTGCACGTCGTGTCAGCGTAATACCGAGAATCTCGGAAGTGGTTATGGCATCATCTGAAAAAGTTTCGTAAAAGTCACCGACACGAAACAATAACACTGCATCGGGATGTTTTTGTTTCATCTCGAAATATTGTTTCATTAACGGCGTTTCTACAACTTTTTTTGCCATGTTTACCTAAATTTTATTATTCCATCAGTTTGCGGTAGCGGCGGCGTGTCGGTTCTTTACCGTCGTTGTGGTCGCGTTTGTATTGCTCGTAGTCAGAGTATGACCCTTCATAGTAAACAACGTTACCGTCACCCTCAAATGAGAGAATATGAGTACAGATGCGGTCGAGGAACCAGCGGTCGTGACTGACAACGACGGCACATCCGGCAAAGTCGTCAAGACCTTCCTCAAGCGCTCGTAAGGTATTGACGTCAATATCGTTAGTCGGTTCATCGAGTAGAAGAACGTTACCCTCTTCTTTGAGAGCCATGGCGAGGTGCAGGCGATTGCGTTCACCTCCCGAGAGTACTCCGATTTTCTTTTCCTGATCGGCACCGGTAAAGTTGAATTTAGACAGGTATGCACGTGCGTTGACATCACGTCCACCCATACGGAAAGTCTCGGTTCCTCCCGAAATTACCTCATAAACGGTTTTATCGGGGAGAAGGTCGTGGTGGGTTTGGTCAACGTATGCTATCTTAACGGTTTCGCCAACGTCAAAACTGCCGTTATCGGCTTTTCCCTGACCCATAATGAGACGGAAAAGTGTTGTCTTACCGGCTCCGTTCGGTCCGATTACGCCGACAATGCCGTTGGGTGGAAGGGCAAATGAGAGGTCGTTGAAGAGCTTTTTCTTACCAAATGCTTTTGCAAGATGTTGTGCTTCAATGACTTTATTACCAAGGCGCGGACCGTTGGGAATGAATATTTCGAGACGTTCTTCTTTTTGTTTCTGGTCTTCGTTAAGAAGTCGGTCATAGCTTGACAAACGAGCTTTTCCCTTGGCTTGACGTGCTTTGGGAGCCATGCGCACCCATTCGAGCTCGCGTTCAAGAGTTTTGCGGCGCTTGCTTGCCTGTTTTTCTTCGAGAGCCATACGTTTGGTCTTTTGGTCAAGCCAAGACGAGTAGTTGCCTTTCCAGGGAATACCTTCGCCACGGTCGAGTTCAAGAATCCAACCTGCTACATGATCGAGGAAGTAGCGGTCGTGGGTAATGGCGATAACAGTTCCGGGATATTGCTGAAGGTGCTGTTCAAGCCAGTCGATCGATTCGGCGTCGAGGTGGTTGGTAGGCTCGTCGAGCAGAAGAATATCGGGTTGTTGAAGCAGGAGACGCACAAGTGCGACACGACGACGTTCACCTCCTGAAAGAGTTTTGATAATCTGGTCGTCGGGCGGACATTGAAGAGCGTCCATTGCACGTTCGAGTTTAGAATCAATGTTCCAAGCGTCAGCGGCGTCAAGCTTGTCCTGCAACTCTGCCTGACGGGCAATCAATGCGTCCATCTTGTCGGGGTCTTCAAGTACATCGGGGTCGGCAAAGGATTCGTTCACTTTGTCAAACTCGGCGAGAAGATCCATTATTGGCTGCACACCTTCACGCACAACTTCAATGACAGTTTTGTCGGGGTCGAGCTGAGGATCCTGTTCGAGATAGCCGACAGAATATCCGGGAGAGAAAACAACTTCACCTTGATAGCTTTTGTCAATTCCGGCGATAATTTTCAGTAGAGAAGATTTACCCGAACCGTTTAAACCGATAATACCGATTTTGGCTCCGTAGAAAAATGACAGGTAAATATTTTTCAGAACTTGTTTTTGGGGAGGGTAGGTTTTAGAAACGCCTACCATCGAGAAAATGACTTTTTTATCGTCTGCCATGATTTGTTATGTATGAGGGGTATGTTAAGGTTATTTTTTTCTTTTGGGTGCATATTTTGCAGGGTAGTCACAACGGGTTTTGCCATCCATGATGTTGTGAAGTTTGCCACGGATAAGCTGTTTTCTGATAAGTGAAATGTGGTCGATATACAGCTTGCCTTCGAGGTGGTCACATTCGTGTTGGACTATGCGGGCAAGAAAGCCTGAAATTTCCTGTTCGTGAGGTTGAAAGTCGGTGTCGAGCCATTTGAGGCGAATATGTTCAACACGGCTCACATCTTCAGAAAGTCCGGGAAGGCTCAGACAGCCTTCAGCACGTGTAATCGGGTCGCCGTCAAGTATTTCTATTTCGGGATTAATGAGCGCGTGTTTCCAACCGGCACATTCTGGAAATGCTTCTGCCATCGGGGATGCGTCAATTACGACAAGACGGTCATTACGCCCGATCTGAGGGGCTGCCAGACCGACACCTTCAGAGAAATACATTGTCTCGAACATGTCATCAACCAATTTCTTGATTTCGGGATAGTTGGAATCGACCTCAACTGATTCTTTACGCAGAACCGGGTGTCCATAAAGATATACAGGGAGTTTCATTTAGTTGCTGTTTTGTGTACTCTGTAAATAATCGTTTAAAATTATAGTTGCTGAAATTTCATCAACGACTGCTTTGTCGCGCCGGTCGCTTTTTTTCATACCAGAATCAATCATTGCACGATGAGCGAGAACCGATGTGAAACGTTCGTCAAAAAACTCAATCGGAGTGTCGGGAAACAGTTTTTTCAATCGATTTACCGCAGGAGTGATATATTTCATTGATTCCGACGGCTCGCCACGCATTGTGGTCGGAAGTCCGACAATGATGCGGTCAACCGACTCCTTAGACATATAATCGGTGAGAAATTTTTCGAGTGTGCAACTCTGAACGGTGGTAAGTCCCGATGCGATAATACGTGCAGTGTCAGTCACGGCAATGCCACAACGTTTACGTCCATAGTCAATCGAAAGATATCGTCCCATTCAGCTTTTTGAGTTATCAATCTTTAATAATGCAAAGATAAGAAAAAAAAGTGAGACGTGAAATTCAAAGGCTGATTTGATGACTAATTAATCGAATAATGTTCTTCGGAATAGTCAGCTACAAGGTTAGATAGCAAAACGAGTTCTATATAGTTGGGATTGTCTTCCGGGGTATTGTCGTTTACGAGCGGGAGTAATTTTTCCACCCTTGCAACAGCCCATTCATATTGGCTTTCATTTTCGATTTTTGTCATGTCCTTTCAAAAAAAGTCACCCCATTTTTTGTGAGGTGACTATATGGTAATTTAGTGTGTGCTAAATTATTGGAGACCTGAAACGGTCGCTTCGGGTTCGATTTTTTTAACGAGACCTTGGAGCACTTTGCCCGGACCGAGTTCTACGAAATCGGTGGCACCGTCTTTTACCATATTGCGGACAGTCTGAGTCCAACGGACGGGAGCGGTGAGCTGAGCGATGAGGTTGGCTTTGATTTCAGCGGGATCGGTGTGGGGGAGTGCATCAACGTTTTGGTAAACGGGACAGATAGGAGTTTTAAACTCGGTTTTAGCGATAGCTTCGGCGAGTTCGGCACGTGCAGGCTCCATGCAGGGAGAGTGGAATGCACCACCAACCTTGAGGGGGAGTACACGTTTTGCACCGGCGGCAGCGAGTTTTTCAGAAGCCTCTTTGATAGCTTCGATTTCGCCTGAGATAACGATTTGACCGGGAGAGTTGTAGTTAGCACAAACAACTACACCGGGTACTTCTTTACAAACGTTTTCAACAACTTCGTCGGCAAGACCAAGAACTGCAGCCATAGTTGAGGGCTTGAGTTCGCAAGCTTTTTGCATTGCCATTGCACGAGCTGAAACGAGACGGAGACCGTCTGCAAAATTCATTGCGCCTGATGCAA
>CAMWIM010000036.1 GCA_947174335.1 uncultured Porphyromonadaceae bacterium
TTGTCAACCTGAAGCAGCTTGAACGAGTTATGGTACATTTCAAGCGACTCCTTGCGACCCCAAGTCGAGGGAGCGAAGTTTGACAACTTGGTTGCGATGAAATATGAGTCACGCGGATGACGGCTCAAAGCGATACCTGTAGCCTTTTCAGAGCGACCTTTACAGTAGGCAGGCGATGTATCGAAATAGTTAACGCCATGTTCAAGAGCTGTATCAATCAGTTGGTTAACCATTTCCTGGTCAATCTCATCCTGACCATCGGCACCGGTTGGAACAGTTGGCCATCTCATACATCCATAACCCAGAATTGAAACCTTTTCGTTGGTTTTTGGGTTGATGCGATATGTCATTTGGTCGGTCGGAATAGGTCCTTGAGCAAGAGTAGCCTCTCCTACCAATGATTTTTCGCCGGGTTTACATCCTGCAAGGGCAGCAGCCGAAACAGCCGAGCCAAGTCCGAGACGACGGAGGAAGTCACGACGTGATATGCCGGTTTTATTATTATTCATATCCATTTTGAGTCTGTTTTAAATGATACGATGTTGAAGGTTACCCTCCACATAGATTGCGCTGAACGGGCGAGCCGGACAAACATATTCACAGGCACCGCATCCGATACATTTTTCAGCATTTACCGATGGGATTTTACGGGATTCGGGATCATTGCTGTCGAGCAGTACCATTGTAATCGCGCCCGAAGGACAGTGACGGGCACAGTTTCCACAGCTTACGCCATCGGTCAGAACAATACAATTTGATCTCACCCAAACGGCATGACCGATTGAGATTGACGATTTATCAGCCACGTCAATAGGTTTGATTGCTCCGGCAGGGCAAACCTGACTGCATCGGGTACACTCGGGTCGGCAATATCCACGTTCGTATGACATCACCGGCTGCATGAACGAACGGAGGTCGGTTGACGGGCGTAGCACGTCGTTAGGACATTGAGACACACACAACTGGCAGCCTGTACAATGCTGACGGAAATGTTTCAGCGACTGAGAGCCGGCAGGTACAAGCGGAGTTTTACGGTCGGGAATTTTTTTATCGAGAATCACGGCGAGACCACCGTCAACGGTTTTCTCCTCGGCCTTGATTGTTGAAGCTACAGCCGCTCCACCGACAATTGTCAGGAACGAACGGCGGTTATCTGAAGACTCTGCTTTTTCAGCATCCACTGGCTCAACCTGTTTGCGACGTTTTGCATAAGAGATTGCGCTGTGAGTACATGTATCAATACAATCCATACAAGCGACACAACGCGAGTAGTCGATCACATGGTTTTTACCGTCGATACAGGCGGCTTTACAACGTTTTGAGCAGAGTCCGCAAGCGTTACATTTTGATTTATCGATCACAGGGCTCAGCCATGAAAAGCGGGAAAGAAAACCGAGTACGGTTCCGACGGGGCAAATTGTATTGCAATAGGTGCGACCGTTACGCCATGCAAGAACAAAAAGCGTAACAAAAGTAACGACCGCAATCACAAATACAGGCATCGCTTTAATCCATGTGTCTTTGGTATAGAAAGCATAGCTGTTGTGATATTCAGCAATGTCGGCGGCAACGTTGTTAATCGCGATAACTATGGGGCTGAACAAGTTCTGAGCGATTCTGCCATACGAGCTGTATGGAGCCAAAAGAGCTACAAACGAACCGATTCCGGCAACCAGCGCGATTAAGAAAAGTGCAAGCACACTATATCTCAGCCATTTGACAGCCGGAGAATAGGCGAAACGATATTTGCGCTTCTTTGAATAGGCACCAAGTCGGGTAAAGATATCCTGAAGTATGCCAAGCGGACAGATTACCGAGCAATAAACTCGTCCGAACAGCAGAGTAACAGCCAGTAAAAGAACAATTACTCCGACATTAAGAGCAAGTACAGCCGGCAGAAACTGAATTTTAGCCATCCAGCCCAACCATGAGTGAACCGAACCTGTAAAATCGAGGAACAACAGAGTTATTCCAAGAAAGAAAAGGGTAGCTACAATAATTCTGATTTTACGAAGCATTGCAGATGAAAATGTAATAGGTTGATTGATTATAGATTAGTTTTTCGGTTCAAATATACAATAATTATTTTAATTATTAACCATAACCGCAATTTTTAAGATATATAAACAAAAAATGAGGAGTTATACCAACACAGGCACAACTCCCCCCAATCATTTTAACATGAAAAAATTAAATTTATTATTACTTGATGCGTTTCTTTATTTCTTCGGTTTCTTTTTCATAACCGGGTTTAGCCAAAAGTGCAAACATATTACGCTTGTAAGCCTCAACACCGGGCTGGTTAAACGGGTTAACATCAAGGATATAGCCCGAAATACCGCAAGCTTTTTCAAAGAAATAGATCATTTGACCGAGATAAACTTCTTTGAGGGCAGGCAGAGTGATTTGGATGTTGGGTACACCACCGTCAACATGAGCGATGCGCGTACCGAGTTCAGCCATTTTGTTAACTTGGTCAACGTGTTTGCCTGCAATGTAGTTCAAACCGTCGAGGTTAGCCTTGTCGGTAGGGATAATAGTTTCACGTTCAGGCGATTCAACCGAGATAACGGTTTCAAAAATTGTACGCTCGCCATCCTGAATCCATTGGCCCATAGAGTGAAGGTCGGTAGAATTGTCAACTGCCGCAGGGAAAATACCTTTGTGGTCTTTACCTTCTGACTCGCCGTAGAGCTGTTTCCACCATTCACCGAAATAGTGAAGTTTGGGATTGTAGTTTACAAGAATTTCGATTTTTTTCCCTGCTCCGTAAAGTGCATTACGAGTCATTGCATATTTCATTGCGATATTGTCATCCTCGGCTTTGCTCGTAGCTTCTTCCATTTCGCGGGCACCATTGATGAGTTGCTCGATATCATAACCGGCAACCGCGATGGGGAGCAAACCGACGGGAGTGAGCACAGAGAAACGACCGCCTACATTGTCTTCGATAACGAAAGTCTTGTAACCCTCTTCAGTAGCGAGCTGACGGAGAGCGCCTTTCTTAGCGTCGGTGATCGCAACAATGCGTTTAGCAGCCTCAGCTTTACCAAGTTTAGCTTCGAGCATTTCTTTGAGGATGCGGAAAGCAATAGCAGGTTCGGTGGTTGTACCCGATTTTGAAATTACGATGATACCGAATTTCTTGTCAGAGAGGTAATCTTTGAGTTCGGCGAGGTAATCTTCGCCAATATTTTGTCCGGCAAACACCACGCGTGGCCATTCGGTTTTGGGTTTGAGCGAAGCAAATGAATCAGAGAGAGCCTCGATCACGGCTTTAGCGCCAAGGTAGCTACCGCCGATGCCGACAGCAACAACTACTTCACAAGTCTCTTTAAGAGCATTGGCAGTTGCATTGATATCGCCCAATAACGCGGGAGTGATTGATGACGGAAGATTTACCCATCCCAGGAAATCGTTTCCGGCACCTGTGCCGTTATTCAATTTATTAATTGCATCATCGGCGCGACCGGCGAGTTTTTTTATCGCGTCGGCGCTGACAGTACCGTAGACATCGGCAACATTTACTTGAATCTTTTTCATACTTAATTAAATCAAATGATGATTTCTATAAATTTTTTCGCAAAGATAACTAATAAACCGGAAGTCTCTATAATTTTTGAGATTAAATTTACATAAAAACGTTCAATCACACGAAATTTTAGGGAATTAAGGCTAACAAGGGGCACCGCACCTAAATTAATTAACTTAATTTATATAGGAGATTAGGGATATATTTATTATTTTTGCAAATTGATATTTTCGGGCAACTCCGATCATATCCGCGCTCTTTCTCCGGGCGCTCCTGCCAAGCAAAATAAAAAACAACATAAATGATAGGTAAATGGAATTATTTACCCCTGACACAAGACGAACAAAAGACAAAGGCTACCTTAGACACAAAGTATGCCTCATGTCAGCCCATAAGCGAGCTGCTGGTTCAACGTGGGATTAAAACAGTTGAGGAAGCTGAGAAATTTTTCCGCCCCTCGCTGTCAAATCTTCACGACCCGTTCCTCATGCCCGACATGGACAAAGCCGTTGCGCGCCTGAACCGCGCAATGGGTCTGAAGGAGAAGATTATGGTCTTTGGAGACTATGATGTTGACGGTACTACAGCCGTCGCATTGGTCTACAAATATCTCCGTAAATTCTACTCCAACGTCGAATTTTATATCCCGACTCGATATGACGAGGGATATGGGGTATCACTAAGGGCAATCGACGATTTTGCCCGCCAGGAAGTCAAACTGGTAATCATTCTTGACTGTGGCATCAAAGCCAATGAAGAAATCGACTATGCAAAGTCGTTAGGTATTGATTTCATCATTTGCGACCACCATGTGCCCGATTTGGAGTTGCCGAATGCTTGTGCAATTTTAAATCCTAAAATACCTGATTCGACCTACCCGTGCCGCGAACTTTCAGGATGCGGGGTGGGCTTCAAGTTCATGCAGGCTTTTTCGATGAGTAACGAGATTCCGCTGTCAGAACTTGACTGTATGCTTGATCTTGTTGCGGTCAGCATTGCCGCCGACATCGTGCCGATGGTTGATGAAAACCGAGTGATGACATTTCACGGATTGAAGCGCCTCAACACCAATCCCAATCTCGGACTAAAGGCAATCATCAAAATCTCGCAACTTACGGGTAAAGAAATCACAGTCAGCGACTTGATTTTCAAGATTGGTCCGCGCATCAATGCGTCGGGACGCATGCAGCGAGGCAGCGAAGCTGTCGAACTTCTGGTTGCCCACAACTATGCCGAAGCTCTTGAAATTGCCCGCAACATCGACCAGTATAACAAGGATCGAAAAGAACTCGACAAGCAAATCACGCAAGAGGCAAATGAAATTATCGAGAAATACAGCGAAAAAATAGCCGACAAAAAGACCCTTGTCATCTACAATAAAGATTGGCACAAAGGGATTATCGGAATCGTTGCCTCACGCTTGACCGAACTCTACTACAAGCCATCGGTTGTGCTGACACTCAGCGATGGTCTCGCAACCGGGTCGTCGCGTTCGGTTCAAGGGTTTGATGTCTATGCCGCTATCGAAGCGTGTCGCGACCTGCTTGAAAATTTCGGAGGACACACATACGCCGTCGGGCTTTCGCTGAAAGAGGAGAATATACCCGAATTTACCCGCCGTTTTGAAGAATATGTTGCCTCAAAGATACTTCCGTCACAAACTCAACCTCAGTTTGACATTGATGCATTCATAAACTTTGCCGACATCACACCTGAGTTTATTTCATTGCTACGTCGCTTCAACCCATACGGACCGGGCAACTCAAAACCGGTTTTCTGCACCCGCGACGTAATTGATTTCGGCACAAGCAAACTTGTCGGACGCAACCTCGAACATATCAAACTTGAATTGGTTGACAATACTTCAGGAAAAGTTTTCAACGGCATAGCATTCAATATGGCACCTCACTTTGACTACATCAGCCAACGCAAGCCGTTTGACATCTGCTTTACAATTGAGGACAACAAACACCGCTCGTCATCAAACGCAATTCAGCTCCTCATCAAGGAAATACACATTCCCGATGAAGAACAAGTTCTCATCTGAGCAGCTTCACGCCATTCTGCATCGTTACTGGGGGTATGATACATTCCGCTATCCCCAGGAAGAAATCATCATGTCGGTACTCGACGGAAACGATACGCTCGGACTGATGCCGACCGGTGGCGGTAAATCACTGACATTCCAACTGCCGGCAATGTTGCTCGACGGGCTAACCGTCGTCATCACACCGCTAATATCGCTGATGAAAGACCAAGTCGACAACCTGCGGGCGCGTGATATTCCGGCAACCTATCTTTTTTCGGGATTGAGTTCTCACGAACAGAAACTGGCTATTGAGAAGTGTAGGTATGGCAAAACAAAAATTCTCTACCTGTCTCCCGAAAAACTTTGTTCAGGCTCGTTTCTTGAGATAATGCGACACCTCGACATCAGTTTGATTGTTGTTGATGAGGCTCACTGTATCTCGCAATGGGGTTATGACTTCCGTCCGTCCTATCTCAAAATAAAGAAACTGCGCGACATCCATCCCAATGTCCCGATTTTGGCATTGACTGCATCAGCGACCCCTGCGGTTGCCGATGACATTTGTCTCAGACTTGGATTTAAGGAGAACACACGACGTTTCACACTCAGTTTTGCGCGTCCAAACATCTCGTTTATCGTCAGACCGACCGAAAGCAAAGACTCGGAGCTGACTCATATTCTGTCGGCAACGCTCGGCTCAGCCATCGTTTACGTCAGGTCGCGACGACGCACCCGCGAAATAGCGATAATGTTGAACGAAAGCGGGATAGCCGCTGACTTTTACCATGCCGGACTTGATCCGCAAGACAAGAACGATCGTCAAAACCGCTGGAAAAAAGACGAAACGAGAGTGATTGTTGCCACCAACGCCTTTGGAATGGGAATCGACAAACCCGATGTCAGGCTTGTCATTCATTACGACCTACCCTCGACTCTTGAGGAATATTATCAAGAGGCAGGCCGTGCAGGTCGTGACGGCAAAGAATCTTACGCCGTCGTACTCGCCTCAAAATTTGACAAGAGCACTCTGTCGCGCCGACTCTCCGAGACATATCCCCCAAAAGATACACTCCGTCATGTTTATGAAATGATGTGTAACTTTCTTGACGTATCGGTCGGCGAGGGTTTCAATCACGTTTATGAGTTCAACCTGCACCTCTTCAGCAATCGCTTTTCAATCAATCGCAAAGTTGCGCACAACTCGCTTCAGTTGTTGACATCGTCAGGATATATCGACTATCAGGATGATGTTTCGACCGCATCCCGACTTATGGTCATCATGGATCGCGACGAACTTTATGACTTGGATTTGTCAGACGATGCCGACCGTGTTTTCCAGCTGATTTTAAGAAGCTATCCGGGGTTGTTTGCCGATTATGTGATTATCTCTGAAGCATCTATCGCCGGACGATTGGCGATGAAACAGGAGTCGGTTTACGAAATTCTGCTCTTGTTATCGCGAAAACACGTTATCAATTACATTCCGCACCGCACTACCCCATATATCTATTTCACAACATCGCGCGAAGAGCCTCAGCACCTCGTTTTCCCCCGAAACGTCTATGAAGACCGCAAAGAAGATTTGGTGCGCCGCATCGAAGCCATGAAAACATTTGTGTTTGGCAATAGCCGATGCCGTGCGCAATCAATGTTAAGCTATTTCGGAGAGACCGACACCAAGCCTTGCGGAAAGTGCGATTATTGCCGACTCGTTGCACGAGAAAAAGCGAATAGAACAGAAACGGACTCAGCGAGAATTAGGACTAAAGTCAATGATTTTCTCAATCAAGTGGAAACATCAGACCTCGAAACGCTGCTGAAATACTGCACCCCCGGTGACAAACAGTCGCGCGACAACTTCATTCAGGTCGTTAGAAAAATGGCTGACGAGGGAGCAATCAAAATCGAAGGATTGAAGATTTCAAGATAGGGTCGCTCCATCGATTTTCTCAATCGAGGCTTTCAACGTTTCGGCATATCCGCTACGAGTCGACAAAGTCATGGAACAAGTGTTGTCAAAGCAACGTTCCGTTACCTCAACTTCTGGATTTTTAGTTAGTTTCATCACATCATTCATCGCCTGATAGGGAAAAGTAAAACTGATTTCAACCATTTCATGGCAGGTGATGATTTCTCCGTTCTCAATCGCCTCACGAGCCGCTTCGCGATAGGCGGCAATCAAGCCTGACGTACCGAGCTTAATACCGCCAAAATAGCGTACAACGGCTATAAGGATATTGGTCAGTTTAAATGATTCAATCTGTCCTAAAATCGGTTTACCCGCAGTTCCCGACGGTTCGCCGTTGTCATTAGCCCTGAAAGTCAGACGGTCAGCCCCAATCATGTAAGCCCAGCAAACATGACGTGCGTCAAAATAATCTTTTTGCAGACGTGCCACATGCTCCATTGCTTCATCAACCGTTTTAACCGGTATGGCAAAAGCAATGAATTTACTCTTTTTTTCAGTAAAAATACCCTCAGACGGGGCTTTTAGAGTTTGAAAGCTATCGTCAGGCATATAAAATGATTATTCACCGCTCAATTCACGGTAGAGATCAAACGCCTCTTTGATTTCGTCGTCAGAAGCTACGCAGTCAAGCACAATCGTACCGGGAGCTTCGAGCAAAGAGAAGTTGATTTCATCAGAATTTTTATTTTTCTTGTCGTGGTGCATCAGTGCAATCAGACGGTCATATTCCTTGCAAGTGAACGGGAATACGCCATACGTATCCTTGATATAAGATGCAAAACGGGTAACCTCGGCGTTGGGGAAGCCTGCTTTTTTAGAAGCGAGAATCAATTCGCAGACAATACCGAACACTACAGCATATCCGTGAGGAATCGGCGATTTACGTTCGATTGAAAGTTCTTCAAAGGCGTGCCCGACTGTATGTCCCAAATTCAGAGCCTTTCTAAGACCTTTCTCCCTGGGGTCTTCGGTAACGATTTTTTCCTTGACAGCGACGCTCGACTTTATAAGCTCAAGCATTTTATCAGGGTCGATGTTTGTCACATCATGTTTGAGTAAAGATTCATACTCTTCTTTTGACGATAAGAGAGCATGTTTTATCATTTCGCCATAGCCCGAAAGTTTTTCCTGATCATTAAGCGTATTGAAGAATGTTGACGAAATTATAACCGCATCGGCTTCGTTAAACACACCGATTTCGTTCTTCAAGCCATTATAATTAATACCTGTTTTACCACCCACCGAAGCGTCAACCGCTGCGAGCAGTGTTGTAGGCACATTGATAAATTTGACTCCGCGTTTGAATGTAGATGCGGCAAATGCCCCCATATCGGTAACCATTCCTCCGCCAAGATTAATCACGAGTGACAAACGGTTACACCCTGCTTCCTGCATCTGCTTCCAGATTGAAGACAGGGATTCGAGGTTTTTGTTTGCGTCTCCGGGGGCAACTTCAATCACCGAGGCTTTAGCAATGGCCTCAGATTCAGCCTGCATGCGGGGCAAAACAAAAGACTTAGTGTTTGAATCGACAATCACTACGATGTTTGAAGGAGCGATAGCCTCAACCAAACGGTCGAGTTCCTGAGCGACATGGTTTGTATAAATCAATTTCTGTGCCATAATCTTATACGTTTTAAAATATTCTATTTAATATAAAACGTTTTAATCGGTTGAAGTGTTGAACAACGCCAACATAAGCTGTGGAAAATTCTCTGATAATTGTTCCATCGAATCAAAAACAACAGCGGCTCCGGCGTTAAAAAGTTCCTCTTTAGGAATCGGTCCGGTCGTAACACCAATAGAAAACACACCTGCACTGTCAGCCGATTTCACACCCAACGGAGCATTGTCGATAGCCACACATTTACGAGGACTTGCCCCCGCAAGTTGCATCGCTTTCAGATATGGCTCGGGGTGAGGTTTACCATGCTTGACACTCTTGGATGTTATCATCATTTTCTCATCAAAACCACCCGGGAAATCACGTTGCAGTCTTGAAATCAACGACATTTGCCCCGAGCCGGTCACAAGCACACGTTTCATCGACATATCAATCATCGTTTTGATAAGCGACTGAGCCCCGGGCATCGTTTCGACTTCGGGAAAATTTGAAAAATATTCCGACTTCATTGCATAGAATCGCTCTGCCTCATCGGGAGTGATGTGTCTGCCAAACTGTCTCATGAAAAGCAAATCGAGAGTCGCCGAGCCGGTCATCCCCTCGTAAAGATAGAACTCATCGCGGGTAGCCTCAATCCCAAGTTCATCGGCAACTCTTTTCCATGCCTGAGTGTGCAACTTCATTGAGTCGTACAAAACGCCGTCCATATCAATCAAAGCGGCGACAGGTGTCACTTTGGGATGATGGTGGCGTTTTAAAAAGCGTTTTATGTTGTCGGTAAAATCAATCATCGTTTAAACTGCATCGACAACAGCATCAATAGCTTCAGGCGTCGTCGAAAAGTCGGTTACAAATCTGACTGCACTTTTGTCAGGACCGGGAGCTCCCCAATATTCAAACGAGGCAATCTTGCGCAGTCGTGCAATCGTTTCGTTGGGCAAAACAAAGAATTGTTGATTGGTTGGTAAATCGATCATCAGTTCAACATTCTTAGCCTTCATCCCCTCTTTCAATCTCATTGCCATCTCTATTGCATGACGTCCTATTCTATTATAAAGGTCATTACTGAACAATGCAATGAACTGAACCCCCAACAGACGACCTTTTGCAAGCATTGAACCGTGTTGTTTGATGAGTGTATAGAGATAGGGAACGGCATCAGCGTGACGGCTTACGAGAGCCTCACCCATCAGTGCTCCACACTTTGTCCCCCCGATATAGAAATAGTCGGCGATAGCAGCCAAATCTTTGAGCGAAATATCATTACCGGGAGCTTGCAAACCGTATGCGAGACGAGCACCGTCAACATAAAGAGGAATGTTATGCTGGTGACAAGCATCGGCAATCGCAGTCAATTCATCGCGGCTATAAAGAGTACCAAGTTCGGTCGGGAACGATATATAGACCATTCCGGGTGCAACCATGTGGCTATAAGAATCATCGCGATAGAATGTTTCGACATAATCTTCAATCTGCTTGGCATCGATTTTACCGTTAACAGCGGGTAGGGTTAATACCTTGTGACCCGAAGCTTCAATCGCACCCGCTTCGTGAACGTTGATATGGGCTGAATCGGCTGCCAAAACGCCCTCGTGGCGATGCAGAAGTCCATCAATCACTGTGGCGTTTGTCTGAGTTCCCCCAACAAAGAACAACACCTTTCCGTCGTTCAATCCACAGGCTTCAAGAATTATCTTGCGCGCTTCATCACAAAATTGGTCACGCTGATAACCGACAGTATGGAGCAAATTTGTCTCAATGAGCTTTTCCATCACTTCGGGATGGGCTCCAACCATATAATCGCTGTCAAAATAATACATAGTCGCTGATTAAAGATTTGCGTAGAGATAACGTTTGATTGATTTTTTAGGCGTTTTTTCAAATTCGTCAGAAACAAGTTTGATTTCCTGCACCTGTTCATAGGGAGCAACCATTTTATTTAGTTCTTGACGGTTGTGTTCCATAATAGGTTCAAGTTCGACTGAGGTCAGCCCGTCGGCATCAGCCTGTTCAAAATCGGGATAAACCAATGCGCACAAGCCTGCGCCGCGTTCAATCACCAGACTTTCATTTACGTATGGCAAATTGTTTAATTTTGCCTCGATTTCTTCAGGATAGATATTTTGACCGCTCGCCGAGAGAATCATTGTCTTGCAACGACCTTTCAAGAAAAGGAAATTTTCATCATCAAGAGTTCCGAGGTCACCGGTGTGTAACCATCCGTCCTTGTCGAGTACTGCTTCGGTTGCCTCACGGTTTTTATAGTATCCCTTCATTACATTAGCACCCTTCACACAAACTTCGCCTGGAATATTCCGAGGGTCGGGACTAAGGATTTTAGCCTCCATAAGACCGGGAAGAATCTGTCCGCATGAACCTACCTTAAATTTAGTCCATGTCGCAAAGCTGATGAGCGGAGCGCACTCGGTCATACCATAACCGACAGTAAAGGGGAATTTGATTTTATGTAGGAATTGTTCATCCTCGGCGTTGAGTGGCGCACCTCCGGCGATAACTTCATAAAATTCGCCTCCAAATGCTTCGATTAGACGGTTGCGAATCTTTGAATAAACAACATCGCCGAGTAAGGGCAATGCAGTCGCCCATCTGATAGACCGTTTTGCAAGCAACGGTTGAATTTGTTTGCGATATATTTTTTCAAGGATAAGCGGAACGAGAACCACAAGGTTGGGTTTGACATCGTCTAAAGCCTTGAGAAGTAATTTTGGAGTCGGCACTTTACCAAAAATTGTGATATGGGCACCCTCAGCCAACGGCACGAGCATATCGAACGCGCATCCGTATGAGTGAGCCAACGGCAAGAAAGACAAGCAGCGGTCACCTGGTTTGTAAAAATGTTTCTCCATTCCATACGCAACGTTACCCCATAAGTTCCGGAGTGTTAACATAACACCTTTTGAGAAACCGGTCGTACCTGAGGTGTAATTCAACACAACCATGTGATCGGCGTCAAACTTGCCATATTTAATATCCTCAGGCTTAAATCCGCCGGGATATTTTTTATTGAACTTGCGGGTTAGATTTTTCAGGATTTTGAGTATGGGATGACCTGTAGAGTCACGCTCGTCAAGGAGTTTTCCCGAGTCAAGCGAAATCGCGGCTTTCAGGTAAGTCATATCAGAGAACTCAAGAGTCTCCCATATACGGTCTGACACGAAAAGAAGTTCCGATTCAGAATGGTTGATGATATGTTGCAAATCCTGAGGGTTGAATTCCGGCAGAATAGGTACTATAGCGGCGCCATAGGTTACAGCCGCCATAAAAATTGTAATCCATTCGGGGTTACTCTTGCCAAGGACAACTACCTTACTGTCTTTATTAAGACCTGCTTGTTCAAAGAGAATATGATAGCGTGCTATATTTCGCGCAAATTCGCCATAGGTCACCAAATCAGACTCGCCATAGGTTGACAATGCTTTCAAATCGAAGTTCTTCTGCCAGCTTGACGCATATATCTCAAGAAGATCCTGATATTCCATAAATGTTAGATAGTGTTAGTTGAAATGTATATTAATATTTAGACACATTTCAACGCAAAAGGTTTAAGAGCCCTCCAACATTTTTCGTTTCCAGTTGCGATAGCCTATAAACGCAATGACCGTATAAACGGCATAAAGTACGGCATAAAGGAAGATTCCTTTGTAGGCATACAGCCCGACGCAAACTGCATCAACAGCTACCCAAGCAAGCCACTGTTCAAGATATTTTCGGGCAAGCATCCACATAGCCACGATGCTTAATGCCGTAGTGAAGCTGTCGGCGATGGGCACGCTGCTGTCGGTTACGAATCGCAGAACGCAGTAGAACGTTACCCATAGAATAAAGAACAGAGCCGTGCAGTAAAATAAATTTCGTCCCGGGATATGTGTAATAGGTAATTCTTTTTTCTTTGTCGAGCCGTCATCGCCACGATGTCGGGCACGAGTCCAAACGATATAGCCATAAATTGCAATCAGAAAATAATATATGTTTATTGCAAAGTCGGCATATATACCTTTGCGCAGATATATCCACATCGATATTGTCGGCATCACAATAGATGCAAACCACAGTTTTGAATTGGCGTGGTATTCCCACCAAAGATAGAGAACACCTACCGAAAATCCGAGTATCTCAAGGATTAAATCCCATGGTAAATTTGAGAGCATAATCAAAAGTTCATTGTTACGGTTGCGAGTACATTTGTTGTTGCCTGAGCGGCATACCCTGCGTAACGATAAATCACCGGTGTTCCGTTGTCAAGATAGTAACCGGCTCCGGCATATCCGTTATTACAATATTTTTCGTTAAACAGGTTGTATATTGTCACTCCGACACGCAAATCTTTAACCGACGGCAAGCTTTTGAATGAATAAGCGAGTGACAGGTCGCTCACGAAATATGAATCAAGTTTTGCCTCGGCACTACGGGCATTGTTCATATACTGGCTTGATACATAGCGGCTCATCAACGACACCTCAGCACCGTAAAACTTAAAGTCAAACATATTCTGCAACAGGAAATCAGGAGAGAATGCTATCGGAGTAGAGCCGCAGTCAATCGAGATGGGGTTAGTCCACTCATCTTCATAGATATACTCTACGAAGTTTTTGATGCGGTTACGCGACAATGTGGCGTTAAGTTTCCAATCAAACCATCTGACCGGCGACAATGAACCTTGGAACTCGATACCCATCCGGTAAGACTGCGGAACATTGATACTCAGCGGATTACCCGTATCAGACAACTGACCGGTCACGACAAGCTGGTCTTTGTAATCCATATAATAGAGGTTTGCGCCAACCGAAAATAGCGATGTATTATAGAAATACCCTGCTTCATAATCAAACATCCGTTCAGCCTTGGGATAGTGGTCGGGGTCGCTGTCGGTGAAGTTGTCGCGGGTAGGCTCTTTATGAGCGACACTCCATGAGAAATATGCGCGATTTCCGCCATGATTATATGACAAGCCAACTTTTGGATTGAAGAAATTCCAATCGCGATGAAGGTCAAGAACTGCCATATCATCGGTGTTCCAATCAAAATTATCGCTCTGACCCTTTATAGTGTAATGAATATGACGATATTGAAGGTCGGCGTATGCCGCCAGATCATAAGGCAAACTCAAATCGCCGCGCACAAAAGCGTTACCGTCTGACTTGCGCCCGGTATTGTAGTAGTATTGTTGGAGCGGGTCGATTGGTCCGACATAATTTCTGACCCATTTGATTTGACCGAAATGATTGCCGCGATGATAGTTAAATGCACCGCCACCGGTCAATGCCAACAGTCCGCGGTTATATCTCACATTAAACATTCCGCCACCAAAGTCATTATCGTTGTTTTTCAAACGGATAAGGTCAGACTTTTTAACGAGGTTTCCGTCGGGGTCGGGAAATGGCTGAAGTCCGTATTCAGACAACGTACGTTTAGTCTTGTACTGGTCATAATAGCCGTCGCCTTTTGTATAGTGGAGAGCTGCGTTGAACGATAAATAGTTACCAATCAGACTATTGAAAAGCAACTGAATGTGGTGCTGAGTGAAGTTGTCGCACTGGTCGGGATAATAGGCAGTCGAGCCGTCAGATGCGGTGTATTTTCCGCAAGGATTATAGCGACGTCCATACTCTTCCATCTCCTCTTTTGAGGCGTAGTCCCAAGCCATATAGGTTTTCTCTTTACCACCGAAACCGAGAAGTCTTATTGAGGTTTCGCCATTGCGCCATGCGAGCTGTCCCATATAGCTCCACAATTTTGAAAATGCACGGTCGATATATCCGTCAGAACCGACGTGACTGAAGCGGGCATCTACCGTCCAATGTTCACCAAAGAGACCCGACGAAACCTTGACAGTTTCTTTGTTTGAATTGAACGAGCCGTATGAAACAGACACCAGAGCCGAACGGTCGCGTGCGGGTGCATCGGTCAACATATTTATTGACGCTCCGAATGCCCCGGCTCCGTTGGTTGAAGTTCCGGCACCACGCTGAATCTGAATATCACGGATTGACGATGCCAAATCGGGCATATTCACCCAATAGACATTGTGGCTTTCACTATCGTTGACAGGAATACCGTTAGCCGTGATATTGATACGGGAGCCGTCAGAGCCACGCACACGTATTCCGCCATAACCGATGCCTCCGCCGGCATCGCTTGTAGAAATAATAGAGGGTGCCATTTCAAGAATACTTGGAATGTCACGACCATCGTTTACCTTGGCAATTTGATTACGGGAAATGTTTGTGTAGGCAACCGGTGTTTTTACACCGGCACGGTTTGCCGTGATTTCAACACCTTTGAGTTCATAGACCAAACTGTCGTTGTCTGTAATGTCTGCTTGATTTTGGGCTACAGCTGCAACCCAAGGAGAAACGACCGCACAAACTACAGCCGACCCCCATAGAGGAAATCTCTTCATTTTATATTTTTCTTACGCCGGTACTAACCGGATCAAGTTATAAGGGTTTGATCTCAGCCTCAACCAAAGAAAATGCCCTGATTGATGCACCCCTAAATAAATATGTTAATTTAATTTCAACAGTCTCTTCCGTTGCAAATTCGGTGACAAAAGTAATAAAAATATTTTAACCTTTTATCAAGTCAGCCTAAATTGTACATAAAAGTGTAACTAAGAAGGGCACACTAAAGTCACATATAAATCCGTGATAAATTGACAGAACAACAAAGTTTTTCCCTGAATATCGGGTAATTACAGGCAAAGTTGTGTCCATCGTGGTAGCACCCCCCGACGATATCGGAGCCAAATTTCCGAAGATTTTCACCAACAACGGCGCCAATAAAAGAGTACCAAGCTCTCGAATTATGTTTGCGAGCAACGCTACCGCACCGAGTTCGGCTCCTTTATACTGAGTTATGAAAACACTCGACAAAGAATAGTATGCCATACCCGAACCGACAGCCATACAGTCAACCACCGAACGTCCATGAATGAAAACACTGCTGAAAGCCGCCCCCGACAATGACCCGATAATAGTCATCAGAGGCAAAAACAGCAGGCGAAAGTTGAGTTTTTTTAAATTGCTGAATGCTCTGAAGTCACTACCGATACTCATTCCTACGCAAAACAGCAATCCTGCCAATGCATAGAAACTCATGTCTTGGGACAACTCTCCTAACGGAAGTAACTTTGTCAAGCCCAAGACTACACCCAGTACAAAAAAAGCTGTAATAAGCAGGCTACCCTTCATCGTTATCCTCCTTGGAATTTGCGTGCGGCTTGCCACATATTCGCCAAAGAATCCAAGCGGCAATACAGCTGAAAAGAATTGATAGAAGCGATATCAACAAAGCCTCGGCGCCAAGTGTCGGGATAGATTTAATGATATGTTCATCTGACCCGATATCAAAACCGAGCAAAAAGAGCAATAGCAATATAAATCCCATTATGATTCGGGGTAATAAGCCAAGTCTATGACGGCGTAGCAGATACCCCACACAAATGCCGGCAAACATTGCCGATATTACGACAACCATCGCGCGATATTTAATTAATACTGCTCGTCTTTGTTGGGAAAATCGCCACTCTTGACATCATCGATATATCGGCCGAGAGCGTCATTGATTACCTGCGCAAGGTTGGCGTAACGGCGAAGGAATTTCGGGGAGAAGCCGGTATTGAGTCCAAGCATATCTTGATAAACGAGAACCTGACCGTCACATCCGTTACCGGCACCGATACCGATCGTGGGGATTGACAACGATTGGCTGACCTTTGTAGCGAGGGCTGCGGGAATTTTTTCAAGCACAACGGCAAAACAGCCGACTTCCTCAAGCATTTTTGCATCTTCGACAAGTTTTGCAGCCTCAGCCTCTTCTTTTGCACGGACAGCATAAGTGCCGAACTTGTTGATTGATTGCGGAGTCAAGCCGAGGTGACCCATAACAGGAATTCCGGCTGAGATGATACGTTCGATTGACTCGCGGATTTCAGAACCGCCTTCGAGCTTGACAGCTTCAGCACCACTCTCTTTCATAATGCGGATAGCTGATGCGAGGGCTTCTTTTGAGTTTCCTTGATATGAACCGAAAGGCATGTCGGTAACAACGAGAGCACGTTTAACACCCTTGACAACACTCTTGGTGTAGTTGATCATCTCGTCAAGAGTGATAGGGAGAGTTGTAGCGTTACCTGCCATCACGTTTGAGGCAGAGTCACCCACGAGAATAGCATCCATTCCTGCACCATCGACGATTGTCGCCATAGTGTAGTCGTATGCAGTTAACATTGCGATTTTTTCGCCACGCTGTTTCATTTCGATGAAACGGCGGGTAGTTACTTTACGTTGATTGTCGGTTGTATTTGTTGACATTTTAATGTAATAATTAAAACTATTTTTGACGGTTGGAAGAAATTACGATTATAGGGAGAAACGACACTCTAAGGCTGAAAACGAGAATTGCAATCATTGCGAGAATGGCTTCAACCCAATGAGCAAAACCGTATGGCTTGTTAACCGTGAATATTGACACATAGCTGAATATTGCACCGATAAAATAGATCAGCACGGGCAGGTTGAGTGTCACACGCTGACTCATATCCTCGACACGACGTGCCAGATAGAGAGTCGGCAATGATAAAAGCCCGCTGACACCTATCAAAACAATCCCGGCAACGATTATTGCAGCCACACCCCAACCCCATTGCAGGTTGAGAGCTTCGGCAAAACCAATGCGTGTCAAAACAACGACAATCGTGGCGATAATCATTGCTATAACAGCCGATAATATAGGGTAGATAATTGATTTCAGGCTCATAGGACAATTTTTAACCGCGCAAAATTACGTCAAATTGCCGATATGTGCAACTGAATCGGGATATATCTCAAAGTATTCGGCTGATAGTATCGTCGTTTGAACGCGAAGCACGCGTATTTATCTTTTTGGTGAAGATTGCATAACTGAGTTTTATCATAAGTCCACGTTGGTCGTTCGATCCATAAGTACCGTTTACAACATTTTTATATCTGAAAGTCATATTGTTATAGTTGGCACCATTCAACAGGTCGGAAAACGCAACATTTATCTGGAGTCTATTTTTCAGAAATGAGGCCACCAGACCCACTGTCAAATTGTTAACGGGCTTTTGGGCGCATGTCAGGTAAGTGTTGTAACCCTGATAATCGAACGAAGTGAATACCCCGAGAAAGGACTTAATCATATAACTGGCCTTAAGATTGCCATTGAATGACACACGGTCGGCTTTTACTTCGTTCCCACAGAAAATATATTTTCCATGAGGTACGACCACCGCACCTTCGACATAAAGATTAAATCGCGAAATAGTTTTTGAATAGGACAAGGCCACACGCAGGCTGTTGGACGATTTAAAATTTATGTCACGATTGATAACGACATTGCTTTCGGTCAAATTCTGCTCCGAGACATTGACTATCGGATTGGATGTATGGGAATATAAAGCGGAAAATGAAAAGTTGCGCCAGTTTATCTCGCCCGATAAAACATCGGTCAACGCCGACTTCAGGTCGGGATTACCAATAGAATAGGTCAGCGAGTCATTATAGACAAGACCTGAATTTAATGATGCAAATCCCGGCTGTTCTATCGAGCGATTATATCTTACAAAGAAAGAAGTACCGTCACTACCTGAATATTTAAGCGAAACCAATGGGAAAAATGATGACAGATTTTGATTGTATGTACGTTCGCCACCGCCCGACAGACCATTGACAATATGACGATGGACAAATTGGTACCTGACACCTGCGTTTAACGTAAAACGGGCTATTTTGCGACTGAATGATACGTATGCCTGAGGATTGTGCTCCGTAACGGCTGAGGTCGAGGCATATCCGCTTATATCTGAAGGCAGACTTTCATATCGCGATGTGGTATGATTGTTGACATAATTATATTTAAGACCAGAAATAATCGATATTTTCATTGGTAGCTGAGTCCCGAATTTCACGCTCGTGGTCGCCGTGTTATATTTGCTGCCCGAGTATGACCCTATTGGTAAAAGATTAAAGCCTTCCTGCGAATTTACAGAACCGCGGGACGTGTTATAACCATAATCTTGGATGATCTGGAATGACTTTTTACCGCTCTTATAGTTATATTGAGCCGAAATATTATGAAGATTTGCCAACCGGTCGTCTGAATAGACATAATCATTTTCCGATGTATTGTCAAGACCTGAATAATAGTCGACTCCGGTCATCCGTTGTTCACGGGTGTTATGCTGGTAATAATATTCTACTCCCAGTCGATGCTTCTTGCTGACCATATAGTCCAACGCCCATCTTACACGGTGTGGAAGGTCTCTATTGTCGTCAGTGCGGTGCTGATTAAAAACCGAAGTATATGAGTCGTGATAAATATTGCGGAAATATGTCTCACGGTTTTGAAACCGGGCCACACCGCCCATATAGTTGAGAGTAGTAGTTATCTTACCAAATTGACCACCGACGTTCACGTTTGCAGCATTTGAATATTTGCGTCGCATAGCCATATCGTCACCTACCGAAAGAGTGAGGTAATCGTCAAGCGGTTTGTAAGGAACAATCTCGACCACCGGTCGACCCGTCGCCGAGTAATTGATATCGGGGTTACGGTCAATCCTGATTTCTTTGATTGTGTTGGCCTGAAGCATATCAAGAACTTTGTCAGGATTAATCTCACGTTCATTCATTATAAAAACAGGCTTACCGTGGCCGTTTACCTCGATTCCCGATGCTCCTTTGTGTAAACCGGGAGTATTTTCAAGAACCGATGACGCGTTTCCCATTTTTGATAATATCGTACCACGCACTCTCACGACCGAAACCGAACCGATGTTTTTTACCTGAGGAAGAGTGGTCGAAACAACAACCTCTTTTAATGCGACAATACTGTCTGAAGTTTCTTTCTGAGCACTTAAAGAATTTGAGACGAGACCGATTAAAGTCATTAAAAATAATTTTTTCATTGTGTAGCTGTTTTTGTAATTCATGCTGCAAAATTAGGCACAACAACATAGCTACCCAAGAAAATCAGACTTATAATCGTCCTCATTTACATAGATAACACACTGATAATCAGCATGAGGAACATTTCAGAACTCCTCATCTTTAAAATCAAGCAGTTACAACGACATTTTAGACACAAAAAGCTCCCTGTCGGGCGCATCTGAAGCAAGAATGCGATCCTTGAGACGGCTCCGGCGATTATAAAAATTCTTAATTTTTATATCAGTGAAAATGCAGATAGCGCGAGGCGAAAAACCGACATAAAGATATGTGAGAAAAATCAGGTCGTTCCGTGTCAACTCGGGAATTTGTTCTTTTACCCGGGTCATTATATTATCGAGATAAGTATTCACAATTCCTTCAAGTTCAACAATGCTCTTGCTGTCTCTGAGTGCAAGGATGTGTTTCTCAACATCATTATAAATCGTCAGCTTTACTTTTTCCGAACCGCTTTTTTCAAAAAACTCGTTACACAGCATGTTTAGTGTATCGAGTCGACTACCATACAAGGCATCGACACGCTGTTTAAGTTCAAAATTGAGTTCAGTTCGCTCGGCAATCAAAAATGAAAGATTTTCAATTTCCCTGCACTTTTGTACAAAACGCCGCCTTACAATGACAAGGACAATCAACGAGATAAGCACTACCATAGTCAAAATTAACCCAAGGATAGTCCATGCCCACCGGGTGTTTTGTGTAGAGGTCTCAAGTTGTTTCTCGTAATCATATTGAAGCATATTGATGGTCTCAATCAATTCTCCTGCCCATGAAGTCC
The DNA here is from genome assembly GCA_947174335.1 of uncultured Porphyromonadaceae bacterium. Classification (GTDB taxonomy): domain Bacteria; phylum Bacteroidota; class Bacteroidia; order Bacteroidales; family Muribaculaceae; genus CAJUPY01. Next base: position 20,918 of record CAMWIM010000036.1, read on the forward strand.
GGCATCTTACACTACCCCGGTCGGTGTAAAGTATCAACATATCATCAGCAGTAAACCGGCTGGTGTAGGGAAACTCAACAACAATTTTCCAAATTGCTTTTTTACCCTCGACTTCATCTTTAACAGTTAGTGAAAACGGCTCAGACGGCTCAAGAACATCACCACCGTTTATCCATTCAATTTTATAGATTGTAAATGGAGTGTTTGATGATATAATACTGAGCTCAAGAGTTGTGTGGTCCTCGCTATTTGATACACCTTTAAATTTAATCTCCAGTTTATCGGTTGAAAAATCAACGATGCTGTCTATAACCGCATACGATGAAATATTTGTAGCATTACCCACCTTAAAAATCAAAAGCAGTAACAATACAAAAAACCGATGAAAGCGACAGGAATGTGAAGTCGTTGTTTTCATGTTGCAAATTATCAATAAATTGTGGATTGGGGCTCGGAAGCGATGTTTTCAAGCTCATCATATCCCGCAAGGGTTTCACGGAGGCGCTCGATCATTGTCAGGCGGAGGGAGCGGGGTTCGACTACAGTAATTTTTGGACCGTAGGAGAGCAGCTCCTCGACAAAGTCAGGGGTTATACGTATATCAAAGTGTAAAAGTGAGAATGAGTCATAAATGGTTTCGCGCTGAGATTGATGCAACGGCAACGCACGAAAATATTTAGCCTGGCGCGGTTCTACACGAATCACGACATGCTCGATTGTACCCATATTGAATATAACACCAAACGATGCGCTGCAATATGCCTCGGCATCAAAGTCGTCGGGCATTTTGAATGTCGTATCAAGCAATATAGCATCGGTCATTCGGTCGAGCGCGTATGTCTTGACTTTTGAGTCAGCGACATTTCGCCCGGTAATGTACCATCGCTGGCGAAATATTTTCAAAAAATAGGGTTCAAGAACGATGTTGCGGGTCGGATTGGAACGTGTATAGGGATGATAGTCAAACCTGATTGCCCTGTTCATTTTCAGGGCGTCAATCACAACGTGAAGATACTCACGAGCTGAGGGAACGTCTTCAAGAAATATGCGACCCGAAATGTCACGAGCCTCCGACAAGACGTTGCTGGTAGCAGTGGTATTTAGCAACCAGTCGGTTACCGAGTCGTTCTTTTCATCTTTGTTGTCAATATAATATTCAAATGTAGCCGGGTTATACTCAATATTGACATTAAAGAGCTGTTGAAGTGCCTGGCGGTAATTGTAAAAGGTTCGGCGGGGCAACGAGCGTCCGTCGCTGAACGGCGACTCAGCCCAACGACGATTCAGCTCACGACCGGTTATGCGTCCATATCGGCGGAGGGTATCCATCAGCCAGACATATCGTGCAAAAAGGTCGTGAGCCACGTTGGTATTTGTTTAATTTATTCGGCAACCTCGGCTTTGGGTGCAGGATTGTGGTTGATTGAAAGGAGCCACAAACCAAGCATCGTCACAGCCGCGTTGATAAGCAGAAGCTCAAAGCTGGTGTGATATTGGAATGCTTCGCGGAGTCCCCACTGAATACACCAAGAAATTGCAGGAGCAGCCACACAAACAACGGGAACAAGATAGTCGCGCACGGGGCGTCTATGCATCAAGCCGAACACGAACAGACCGAGGATAGGGCCGTAGGTGTATGAGGCAAGGGTGTAAACAGCCGAGATAGCATCCTGGTCGCTGATGTAATAGAATCCGACAATAACGAGACCCATGATAACCGACATCAAAACGTGAACTCGTTTGCGTACTTTGGTCAAGTGGTCGTCTTTATATTTTTTCTGACCGTCAAGAATATCGACAGTGAATGAGGTTGTTAGCGAAGTCAAAGCTGACCCGGCTGCCGAATATGCGGCGGCAATCAAGCCGATGATAAACAAAATTCCGACAATCAGCGGCATATCGGGATGAGAAGCAACCATCGAGAAGATTTCGTCGGTTTTGTGAGGAATTTCAATTCCGT
>CAMWIM010000037.1 GCA_947174335.1 uncultured Porphyromonadaceae bacterium
ACAACAGCATCAGCCACTTCGCCTCAGCCGTCAAATCGCGATTGCGACACGCCATTAAGGAGATTGCGTAGAAAAGTTTCGATTATACCCTGAAACTTTTCCGATTTTAACAAAATCTTTTCGGGTATAGTCGAAACTTTTCGAGTTTTTGTTGTTTCTTTCGACTATAAGCTGTAACTTTGCGCTGTAAAATAATCGAATTAATATGAAGATTATAGACAGACCTATTTATATAGACCAAATCACCCGGCAGCTTAATCGGGGGATGATACTCGTGTTGGTTGGACAGCGCCGTGTTGGTAAAAGTTTTATACTTAAGTCAATAGTGAATTGGCTTTCAAAGAATAAGCCTGAAGCTAACGTACTTTATATTGATAAAGATTTTGACCAATACAGCTTTATAAAATCGGCTGCTGACCTTTATGCCCATGCAATTGAAAAATTCCCTGATGACGGAGAAAACTATCTGCTAATTGATGAGGTGCAGGATATTGAAGACTATGAAATCGCTTTGCGAAGTCTTTATGCTGAGAATCGATGTCAAGTAATTGTCACCGGTAGTAACGCTTATATGTTCTCGTCAGAAATTGCAACAAAATTTTCGGGACGTTATATCGAGATACCTGTAAGAAGTCTTGGGTATGAAGAATTCCTTGTTTTTCATAATCTGACTGATAGTCAAGAGTCTTTGATAAAATATCTTCAATTTGGCGGTATGCCCGGTCTTATTAATTATCAATTCAATGAAATTCCTGAAATAAAAGCCTACTTACAAGGGGTTTATAATACGGTTATCCTTAAAGATATTGTTGCACGCGAACAGATAAGAAACTTTAAGTTTCTTGAAAATCTGATTCATTTTCTTGCCGATAACACCGGACAACTTGTGTCGGTTAACAGTATCGGTAGGTATCTTAAGTCACAAGGCTCTGCGGTTACAAACGATGTCGTGTCAAAGTACATAAAATCGATTTGTAATGCGTTGATAGTTGATTCGATACCCCGTTATGACATACACGGAAAGCGGATGTTTGAACTAATTGAAAAGTATTATTTCAGTGATCATGGCATAAGGAACTGCATTACCAATGAAATGCCTAACGTTTTTGGAAGTATTGAAAAGATAATAGAAAGTGTTGTTCGTAATCATTTGTTAATACAGAATTTTGAGGTTTATGTCGGCGTCCTTAGTTCAGGCGAAATAGATTTTGTAGCCAAAAAAGGTGGGCAAACCATTTATTTTCAAGTCGTTTACAAACTTGGGGGAAAGGATGCGATAAAAAGAGAATTCGGTAATCTTCAGGCAATTAAAGACGACTACCCGAAATATGTCGTTTCGATGGAAGATATCACCGGATCTCTAAAAGAATATCCCGGTATAAATCATATACATCTTATCGATTTCCTAAAAACGAACTTTTGAAAATGAAACGAAATAAATCTAATGACGGGGAGTCGCTTTTTAGTTTGCCGGTGAGAGACCACGCGGTGGCGTTGATTGAGCACATCGCTCAAGGGCTGTATGAGAAACGGCAGATTGTGGCAATGGCGCTGTTGTGTGCAGTTGCCGGCGAAAATATATTTTTGTTGGGACCTCCCGGAACGGCAAAAAGTTTGGTGGCATCACGTTTGAAAACGATTTTCAAGAATGGTAAATCGTTTGATTATCTGATGTCGCGATTCAGTACGCCCGACGAGATTTTTGGTCCGGTTTCAATCTCTCGACTTAAGAACGATGACGTTTACGAACGTTTGACCGAAGGCTATTTGCCCGAGGCTGATGTCGTATTCCTCGACGAGATTTGGAAGGCGGGACCTTCGATTCAAAACACACTTCTAACTGTTATAAACGAACACCTGTTTTATAATGGGAGTCATCCGGTTAAAACGCCGATGAAGGTGTTGATTGCGGCGGGTAACGAGTTGCCTGCGCCTGATGAAGGACTCGAGGCGTTATGGGATCGTTTCTTGGTGAGAATGGTTTCAAACTGCATCAAATCTGAAGATGATTTTGTGGCGATGATTCAGTCAGAAAATGTGACGGCGTCACCTCTCGACGATGCTCTTTTGATTGATGATTCGCTCTATAAAAACTGGCAGGCTGAGGCTGTGAAAGTGGAGCCAAATCAGGCTGTTATAGATGCTGTGAAATCGTTGAGACGGAAGTTGGTTGAGAAAGAGGATGAGGCTGACGAGAAGATGAAATTTTATGTTTCAGATCGTCGTTGGCGCAAGTTCTATCGACTGATGCAAGTCTCGGCAATGATGAACGGGCGAAGCCAACTCGATATGTCGGACTATCTGTTGTCTATTCATTGTTTGTGGAATGATGTTGATACACGCATCGACATCAATCGCTTTGTGGTTGAGGGGATTGGCGACACGATTGTGAAACGTCTTGAAAAGATTGACACTGACCTCAGATTATTAATAAATCCCAATGGAGACATTGAACCGTCAAACAAGTTCAAGCCTCAATTTGAGATGTTTACCGAATTTTTCGGGTCATATTATGGTGTGCAAGGGTTCCCCGACGGCACCTGCTTGATTCCGAAATGGGATTATGCCAAACTCGACTATTTTACACCGAGCGACGGTATCCAGTTTGTTGATGCGACAATGAAAGTCGTTATGTTGCAAAAACTTATGGCAACAAACACATTTGAGTATAAGAAGCAATCCGGTACAAAGACCAAGAACGTGAAGTTGCAGATGTCGGCAGGTGGAGTAATGGTTGATGGTGTGACATATCAGTTGATTAGAAAGGATAACGGGCTTTCGCGTGCCCGTCGCGGAGCGACTGCCGACCCTGTCATTGCTGACAAATTCCATTGGATTACAGTCGATTTCAACGACGTGAAGACTCGCTGGCAAAAGCTCAAGGGCGAGATTGGCAAGGCTCTCGATAGCAACATTTTTTTGTCGAGTGCCGATCGGTCATTGATTGGCGATGCGTTTGGTGCAACCGATATGCTCATCGAGGAAACAACTGTGAGAGTGGAAAATGTACGCTCGATGTTGGATAATTGATTGACCCGATGGACGAGAAAACGCGTCAGGAAAAATTACTGCATTATCTGGATATTTTTGAATCCGGAATAAGCAATGATGACGACATCATATCAGATTTTGTCAGTTCGCTCAGTTTGAAAATGGCTGAGCGTGGGGATAATATGTTTCAGCCTAATGCAGTTAAGGACAATCTCAAATCTTTTTTGGGAGATATGCTTGACCGTATGGAAGCTGTTAATCGAGAGACTGAAACAGAGACTTCAATGCTTGAAAATTTTGTCAAGTCTGACAATACCGTTCGGTTAAGTATGTGGAATCTTGTGAGAGAATACACGGCAGAACGTTATTCGCCGCAACAACTTGACGTTGAAGGCTTTCAAATTCAGGTTGACAACGGCGGTGGAGATGCTGTTTTGCGCACGTTTGCAAAAGATTGGCAGCGAGTTTTGAATATAAAAATTAAACAAAAGCAGAACGCACTGTTTGTACACGATGCGTCGGTATGGACTGAACGACTTGACGATATATTAAACAACGACTATGCAATCAGGCGAGAGGTGTCTGTTATAATTCGTAAATACCCTGAAATTGAGGAGTTGGCACAGATGATCGGACGCTCAATTTATAATAAGACTGACGAAATAGATAAGGTTAAAACTCAATATTTGCCGTCATCAGTGTCGGCAAACCGTTCGGTCGAGGAGATTGACGGTGTCACATCGGGAAATAATCTGGAACGTGTCATTCCATCAGAGTTTGTCTATCTTGCCGATCCGTCGGCTCAGGCAATATTCTATAAACGATATGCGACAAAAGAATTGAGCCAGTTTATTTCTCCGGGTAAAGATAAGCCTTTGAAAAAGCGGTCACATAATCCGTCGCCACGCTTGCAGTATGGACCGATTATAGTTAGTGTTGACACAAGCGACTCGATGAGCGGATTATCACAGAATATCGCCAATTCAATGTTATATCGGCTTGTCGAGATAGCCCGAAATAAAAACCGCCGACTGTTTATCATTACTTTTTCGGTAAGATGTCGGTCATACGAAGTGTCCCCCCACGATAAATGGGAAGATGTGTCGGCATTTATCAGCAAACATTATACCGGTGGAACGAATGGCGAAAAAATGTTGAATGAATCAATCTCAACGCTGAGAACTTCAAAATTTGAGATGGCAGATGTGTTGATAATTTCTGACTTCGCATTTCCGGCTCCGCTGAAAGGTACCCTTGCCAAAATAAAGGAGGAGCAATCCAAAGGCACACGTTTCCATGGGCTTAACACCTCGCCGGTCAAGTCGGTTTATTCCGAGATTTTTGACACTTTTAGAGCTGTATCTCAAAAGATATGACTGTGATTAATATAAATTCGTGAAAAACAGTTTTAAAATCGAGAAAAAATATGTAATTTTGTAGCATAATATAAATCCAATAGTACAATAATTTCAAAATTAAAAAGATGACTATCGACAACTACAATTTTGCCAACAAGAAAGCGATTGTTCGAGTTGACTTCAATGTGCCCCTCGATGAAAACGGACACATCACTGATGATACACGTATTCGTGGTGCTCTCCCCACCCTCAAAAAAATTCTTGCAGACGGTGGAAGCCTTATCATCATGTCACACATGGGTAAACCCAAAGGCAAAGTAAATGCTAAATTCTCTTTGTCTCAGATTAAAGATGATGTAGCAAAAGCACTTGGCACCGATGTTATTTTTGCTCCCGACTGTGCAAACGCTAAAGAAGCTGCCGCTAATCTTAAACCCGGTCAGGTTCTTCTACTTGAAAATCTTCGTTTCTATCCCGAAGAAGAAGGCAAACCTGTAGGAATCGAAAAAGAAGATCCGGCTTATGATGCTGCCAAGAAAGAGATGAAAGAGCGTCAGAAAGAGTTCTCTAAAACTCTTGCAAGCTATGCCGATGTTTATGTAAACGATGCTTTCGGTACAGCTCACCGCAAACACGCTTCTACTGCAGTTATCGCTGACTATTTTGACAAAGACAACAAGATGCTCGGCTATCTCATGGAAAAAGAGGTACAGGCAGTTGATAATATCCTCAGCAACATTCAGCGTCCCTTCACCGCTATCATGGGTGGTTCTAAAGTATCGACCAAAATCGGTATCATCGAAAACCTCATGGATAAAGTTGACAACCTTATCCTTTGCGGTGGTATGACTTATACTTTTGCAAAAGCTATGGGTGGCAAAATCGGTGATTCAATATGCGAAGATGATAAACTTGATCTTGCCCGTGAAATCATGGCTAAAGCAAAAGCTAAAGGTGTAAACCTCGTGCTTGGCACTGACTGTGTTGCAGGTAACGCATTCAGCAACGATGCCGAAACAATGATTTGTCCTTCAAACGACATTCCCGACGGATGGGAAGGTATGGATGCAGGTCCTGAAACCCGCAAAGCATTTGCCGAGGTTATCGAACCCGCTAAAACTATTCTTTGGAACGGTCCTGCCGGCGTGTTTGAATTTGACAACTTTACTGCCGGTTCACGTGCAATCGCTGAAGCTATCGTTAAAGCAACTGAAAAAGGCGCTTTCTCACTCGTTGGTGGGGGTGACTCTGTAGCTTGTGTTAACAAGTTCGGTCTTGCCGATTCAGTTTCATACGTTTCAACCGGTGGTGGCGCACTCCTCGAGGCTATCGAGGGTAAAGAACTCCCCGGTGTCGCAGCTATTAAGAAATAATTTGTTTAAGAAGTAAGAAGAAAAGATGGGGTTGCCATCCTTGTTGAAAGGGTGGCAATCTCTTTTTAATATGATACGACTCGACTCCCAATTCTACGATTTTGTGAAGGCTCATTCGGGCGAAGACCCGGTTAAGCTGAGGTTGCGCTATGGCGGTGACAAGAGCACCGGCTCGATTAGCTATGCGCTTGACCATCTGACGTGTGTCGCTAAGGTAGGGAATAAATTTACCCTTGCCGATGGCAGTTCTTGGATGCCTGAACTGATGCTTAATCCGTTGTCGGTCGAGCAGGCATCGTCGGCTAATGTAGCAAAATCGAGAGCTCTTTTAATTGATGAGGGGTTGAGAATTTTGGATATGACCTGTGGTCTGGGTATGGATATGCGTGGCTTCCTGACACGAAATCCGGTAAAGATTGTTGGGTTTGAGCTAAATCCGTTGTCGGCTGATGTTGCAAAGATCAACTTCGCTGATTATGATAATGTCAAGATTGTTGAAGGAGATGGTGTCGAGTATTTAAAGACGGTTGCTGACGACAGTTTTGACTTGATTTACATTGACCCGGCACGTCGCGACAAGAATGGCGGTCGAGTATATAATCTGCATGATTGTACTCCCGATTTGACCGAGGTTTTACCTGAAGTGTTGAGAAAAAGCCCTATGGTTATGGCTAAGTTGTCGCCAATGCTTGATATCAGTCAAACGATCTCTGATTTGCCCGGAATTTGCCGGTTAATAGCTGTTGAAGAAAAAGGGGAGTGCAAGGAGTTGTTGGCAATTATTAAACGTCGATTTGACGGTGAGCCGTTGATAAGCACCGGATTGGGAGATGATGCAATGTCATTTACCCTGTCTGAAGAAAAGGAGGCTCAAGCCAAGTTTGGTGACCCCAAAGAGGGACTGTGGCTTTATTTGCCAAGCGCATCGGCGATGAAGTCGGGCTGCTTCAAGTTGATGTCATCACGTCTTGAAATGATTAAGATTGCTCCGAATTCACATATTTATTTATCGGCTAATCGAAATGATTCTTTCCCCGGAAAGGCTTACAAGATAGATGAGGTTGTAGAGTTTACATCATCGAATATTAAGCGACTGGGTAACAGGATTAAAACCGGAGAAATAACAGTTAGAAATTTTCCGTTTACGTCAGCGGAACTTCAAAAGAAATTGAAAATTAAGCCGGGAAACGGATGCCGAATTTTTGCTACGACTACTTCAACCGGTAAAAAGATATTGATTTTGACCGACAGTAAATCAACGGATGTTGATTAGTTTATGTGTTTGCAGTGACAAGCGCCACTGAGGATTGGCTTTGATGTAATCGATTGTCGCTTCGATGTTTTTACCTGAACATGGTTGTAGAAAATTGTTCTCGGTTTGGGGACACGATTTTCTGATTGCTTCAACGTCTTGTCCCTGATAAACGATTTTCAATTCGTCAATACGGTCAAGAATTACCGGTTTATATTTTGGCGAACAGGTAATCCAGTCGATTGGATAGGGACACTTGAAAGTTCCGTTGGTTTCTATATGTATTCTTCTGCCGGTTTTGTGGAGAAGATCGACAAGGTCGCCGATTGGTTGCATAAGCGGCTCTCCGCCGGTTATAATAACGGTTTTAGTGGGATATTCTGAAACAAGGTCAACGATTTGTCGCTCGGTCATCGGTGTTGAAGGAGTGTGGTCGGTGTCGCAGAAATCACATTTCAGATTACACCCCGACAGACGAATGAACACAGCCGGGAGTCCGGTCCAGTACCCTTCTCCTTGCAGAGAATAGAATATCTCGTTAATGTTTATCATGCGTTCAATCAACTTGATATGATGCGATGTTTCCTTCGCTCTCTTGAACATCAACACGCCAGCAGTTTTCGACTTGGTCACATATCCAGCGGGCGATGTTTTCAGCTGTCGGATTGAACGGAAGTACATCGTTGAAGTTGGCGTGGTCAAGCAAGCCTGAAATCTTTTCTTTGATATGAGTGAAGTCGGTAACCATCCCGTCAGGGTTGAGGGTCTCCGATTTGCAGTGGACTGTTATTATCCAGTTATGCCCGTGAAGGTTTGAACACTTGCTTTGATAGGATAATTCGAGGCGATGACTACCGGATATTTCAAGTCGTTTGGTTACGTAGTACATAGCGGTTGAGGTTTAGTTTGTTTATGTTTGGTCGATTGGTTTCAAGCCAAGTTCGGCACCTTTTTCATACATCAGTTTCAACGCAATCTGCGGGTCGTTGGGGTTGTCAGATGCGAGCAGCATTTCCCTGACGTAGCTTTTGATGATTCCGACCATCGGAGATTGAGCGAGACCAAATGTTTTCATGATGGTAGTGCCATCGACAGGCGGTTGCCAGTTGCGAAGTGCATCACGCTGTTCGAGGTCTGCCATTTTTCGGCAAACATCGTCATAGTTGGCAAGATAGCGTTTGACTTTCTCGCTGTTTTTAGAGGTGATGTCGGCACGGCACAAAATCATCAGGTCGTTGATGTCATCGCCTGCATCGACAAGAAGTCGACGTACCGCCGAATCGGTCACGGTTTCTTCGACAAGGGCAATCGGGCGCATGTGCAACTCGACAAGTTTCTGAACATATTTCATTTTGTCATCGAGCGGGAACTTCATTGACCTGAAAATTGCCGGAATCATCTTTGCACCGATGAAGTTGTGATTGTGGAATGTCCAACCAATCGTGTCGTCCCAGCGTTTGGTTGTCGGTTTGCCAATGTCATGGAACAGGGCTGCCCACCTGAGCCAGACGTTATTGCTCTCCGACGCAACTGAATCAACGACTTGGAGGGTGTGATAAAAGTTATCTTTGTGGGCTCGTCCGTTGTAACTTTCAACGCCGTGCAAACTTTCGAGCTGGGGAAAAATGAGTTTGAGAAGTCCTGAGTCGAGAAGCAGTGACCATCCGATTGACGGCTTGGGTGACTGCATAATCTTTGTCAGCTCAGAATAGATGCGCTCTTTTGATATGATTTTTATTCGGTCGGCGTTACGCTTGACAGCCTCAAATGTGGCGAAGTCGATTGAGAATTTCAGCTGTGTGGCAAAACGGATTGCGCGGAGCATGCGCAACGGATCGTCGCTGAACGTTATGTCTGGGTCGGTCGGAGTGCGGATGATGCCTTTTTTTAAATCAGACAGTCCGTCAAATTTGTCGACGAGTTCGCCGAAACGGTCAGCGTTGACACATATAGCCATGGCGTTTATTGTGAAATCGCGACGCAAAAGATCATCGTCGAGAGTGCCGTCTTCGACCACCGGCTTACGGCTGTCGGGAGAATATGACTCGCGCCGCGCGCCAACAAATTCAAGGTCGATGCCTTTGTAAACCATCTGGGCAGTGCCAAAGTTTTTGAAGACGTTAACGTTGACGTTCGGACCGATTGAGGCGGCAAGTTGACGGGCAACTTCGATACCGCTTCCGACGGTCAGAAAATCAATGTCTTTAGAGTGACGTTCAAGCAGGATGTCGCGTACAATCCCGCCGACAGCATAACATTCGCGACCCAGCGAGTCAGCGGCTTTGCCAACGGCGTGAAAGACGGGTTTGTCAACTTTTTTGATGATTTCTGAAACGTCAATCATAGGCTGAGAATTTCTTCGGGAGCGGTGGTCAGGCATTGCATAGGCGAGTCGGCGGTTACAACGTATGTGTTTTCGATACCGACCGCGCCGGTGCCGGGAATGACAAATTTGGGCTCAAGGGCTATGACATTACCCTCGCGAAGTATATCACGACTGCGGGGTGCAATTACGGGATGTTCGTTTATCTGGATGCCGACACCATGACCAATGAAGCCGGCGTGCTGGCGATGTCCCATGAAATAGTCTTCGAGATTTTCATCGCGCACAATTTCTATCGCCTTTTCATACAGATATTTGGCTTCGACACCGGGACGGGCTATTTCAGCAATTGTGTGACAGATTTTGCGCGAGCAATCGTGGGCACGCCGTGCCATTTCCGGAATTTCACCGAGGGTAAACACGCGTGTCATGTCGGTCATATAGCCGGTGAAGTTGCCGTTGGCATCAACCATAACGGTGTGACCGCGTTTGATGACCGTGCCGTCGGCACCGACAGGTAGTGAGGGATGAGCGCCATGTCCACCCATCGCAAAGTCGTAGGGCGAGGGATTGTCGGCATTGTCTCCTACAAGTATATTTGCCATGAAAAGTTCCATCGAGTCACCGGCAATGCGGAACTGACCGAGACATCCTGCCAAGCGGAGCTGACGCTCGATTTCAATTTGAAGATCGAGGTCGGTCATGCCGGGTTGATAGAGTGACGGAATTTTGCGGTAAACCTCAGTTTGGCGTATGCCCGAGTTGGCGATGAGCTTGATTTCGGCAGGTGTTTTAACCGATCGCGCCGCCATTAGAATATGGTCGATATTGCATATTTCCCGGTCTTCAAAGACTTTTGAGAGACGATGGATTGTTGACCATGACGAGTTGTCACGTTCAAGTCCGATTTTTTCACCGAGCTGGATGTTGTGCTCATCCAAAATCGCAGGAATATCCTCGGGTTTACGGATAATAAAGGTTGTTGAACCTTCAAGATCGGACGGACGGCGCACAAACGCCCACATTGACGATGACCGGCTGTTGAGGAGCAGATAGCCGTCAATGATGCGTCCGGTAAGATAATATATGTTGGCGTTATCGTTGATGAGAGCCGAGTCAATGCTGTCGTCTTTCATCAACCTGACAACGTGGCTTAGGCGCAGGCTGAGTTCTTCGGGGGAGAGAAGTATAGTGTTGTTGGAACGTGGCATCTTGGTGCTATTATTTTGTTAAATAGTCGGTCAGCTCGGTGAATGAATCAAACGAGAGTTGGGCGTCGTTGCATTTGCCAAATCCGTAGGTGACATGAATCATATCAACACCGGCAGCATGGGCGGCATCGCTGTCTCGTTGAATGTCACCGACGTATGCCGGATTTTTCAGACCGTTTCGTTTGGCAATCAAACGTATGTTTTCGGTTTTGTCGAGTCGGTTCTCTCCATTTGACAGCGTATCGATAAAGTAGGGGGTTAATCCTGTGAATTTCAGAAAGTCGGGGAGTCCGGTAGCACCACAGTTTGACACCATTGTCAACTTATATTTCTTGGCAAGCCGGGCAATTCCCTCTTTGACACCGTCATAGAGTTTCCCACCCAAGACAGGCATCATTTTCGGGTCGTTTTCGGCAACGAGTTTTTGATATTTTTCAGCATCAACGTTTAAGCCGTCAAAAAGTGCGTGAAAAATTTCGTTAAGCGGACGTCCCATATAGCGAAGGAGGTCGTCGCGGGTGACAACTCGGTCAACACCAAGCTCACGCGAGGTTTCATTCCATATTTCGACATAAGAATCGACAGCATCCCAGAGGGTGCCGTCCATATCAAAAATCAGGCTGTCGTAGGGTTGTGGCATTTTTAATCGGGAATGTATTTTATTCCAACAATATCGAGCCCGCGAAGCGTGTCAACTTTCATGATGTGTCGCACTTCGATCGAGCGGTTCTTGATATGGTTGATTTTTGATTGAAGCTTAGTCTCGACTTGAATATATGCACCGCTTCCGCTGCCGGTCCAGTTGCCATATCGGTCGATAATCGGCACATGGATTGTGTCGGCTACACGGTTGCCGTTAAGCCCTTGTGACACGACTTCAAACGAAATCGATTCGTAGGGAAACGATGAGTTGTGGCGGATTGTGACCGACAGTTCGCCGGTAGAGATTGAATCTTCATGTACCGGGTTGAATAACTCGGGATGACCGAAACACCACCCTCCGTCGGGAAGATGGTGAAACTCGGTGTAGTCTTTCGGCTCGGAGCATGCTGAAAGAATCAATATTGATAGAAGTGCAATTATAAAATCAGTCTTCAGACTCATTTGTCGAATTGTCGTTTTGATTTTGACGAGGTTGTTGGTCTCCTTTGTTGCGATAACGGTCGCGACGGTCGTTGTTGCGTCGACGATTGTTTTGATCATCTTCAGAACGTTCAGAGGCAGAGCCATCGGCTTCGGTGCGGTTTTGGTGATGGTTCTTCTTTTTCTTCTTTTTCTTTTTATCAAAACGTGTGATGTCCTGACCGAGAATGTCGTTATACTGAGTGCCCGGCTTTTCGGTTTCCTTGTCGTCGTGAACCAGCGACATCGGCTTTTCGCCACGCTTGTTCATCGCGATAATCTCAAAGGCACGGTCGGCAGAGATTGTCACAAGGTTTGCAGGCATCGATTTGTCGGTCGAGTAGGTGAGCTCTTTTTTGAAGATGTCGGTCTTGAAGTGGTAATATGTGGCATCGGCAGTTTCGAGTCTGATTTCTCTTGACGGAAGCTGTTTTACACATTCGACATAGGCGTCTGCTTCAAAGTTAAGGCAGCATTTGAGCTTGGCACACTGTCCGGCGAGCTTCTGAGGGTTGAGCGAGATGTCTTGATAGCGGGCTGCACTGGTAGCGACCGATACGAAATTTGTCATCCAGCTCGCACAGCACAGCGGACGTCCGCATGGACCGATTCCTCCAATTCGTCCGGCTTCCTGACGTGAACCGATCTGTTTCATCTCGACACGAATCTTGAATGTGTCAGCTAAAATCTTGATTAGTTGACGGAAATCGACACGTTCGTCGGCAATGTAATAGAAAATGGCTTTACAACCGTCGCCCTGATACTCGACATCGCCGATTTTCATGTTGAGGTTAAGGCTTTCGGCAATTTTGCGTGATCGAATCATCGTATCGTTTTCGCGTGCTTTGGCTTCCTCAAATTTCTCTATGTCGTTTGGACGTGCCTTGCGGAAAACACGTTTGATTTCGGTTTCGTTTTTGACGCCGGCTTTCTTCATTTGAAGACGAACGAGTTTGCCGACCAGCGAAACCTTGCCGATGTCGTGACCCGGAGATGCTTCAACAGCTACCAAATCACCGATTTCGAGGGGTATATTTGTCGAGTTGCGGTAATATCCTTTTCGGGTATTTTTGAAAAGGACCTCGACAATGTCGTCATCGGCATGCTGACCCGGCACATCGCCAAGCCAGTTGAAGCTGTGAAGTTTACCTCGCGGACAAGCGTGGCGATCGGCGGGATGGATTTTCTCAGCCGGTTGCTCGTCGTTAACCTCGGGGTTGTCGTTTTTGATATCTTCTTCAGACATGGGCGTCGATTATTTAGCGAAGCTGACTGAGCGTGTTTCGCGGATAACGGTAATCTTAACCTGACCGGGATAGGTCATTTCGTCTTGGATACGTTTGGCAATTTCGGCTGAAAGTTTTTCGGTTTCGACATCGTCAATCTTGTCGGCGCCAACGATTACGCGAAGTTCGCGACCTGCCTGGATTGCGTATGTTTTTAGAACACCGGGATATGAAAGTGCAAGCTGTTCAAGGTCATTGAGACGTTTGATGTAGGCTTCGACGATTTCGCGGCGTGCACCGGGTCGAGCACCCGAGATTGCGTCACAAACCTGAACGATAGGAGCAAGCAGTGATGTTTGCTCGATTTCGTCGTGGTGAGCACCGATAGCATTGCATATTTCGGGTTTTTCTTTGTATTTCTCAGCGAGTTTCATACCCAAAAGTGCGTGTGGCAATTCGGGTTCTTCATCGGGAACTTTGCCGATGTCGTGGAGAAGCCCTGCACGGCGTGCCTTTTTGGGGTTAAGGCCAAGTTCCGATGCCATGATAGCACACAGGTTGGCGGTTTCGCGAGAGTGCTGAAGCAGGTTCTGACCGTAGCTTGAGCGATATTTCATTTTACCGACAAGGCGGATGAGGTCGGGGTGGAGTCCGTGAATACCGAGGTCGATGGCTGTGCGTTTACCGGTTTCGATTATTTCTTCTTCGATTTGTTTACGTACCTTGGCAACGACTTCTTCGATACGGGCAGGATGGATGCGACCGTCAGAAACGAGCTGGTGAAGGGCGAGACGGGCAATTTCGCGACGAACGGGATCAAAGCCTGAAAGAACGATTGCCTCGGGGGTGTCATCTACGATGATTTCAATTCCGGTAGCGGCTTCGAGAGCGCGAATGTTACGTCCTTCACGACCGATGATGCGTCCCTTGATTTCGTCAGAGTCGATGTGGAAAATTGTAACCGAGTTTTCGATTGCTGTTTCGGTGGCGACACGCTGAATCGATTGAACGACAATGCGTTTAGCCTCTTTATTGGCAGTCATCTTAGCCTCGTCCATGATGTCGTTGATGTATGAAGCCGCTGCTGTTTTAGCTTCGTCTTTGAGCGATTCAACGAGTTTTTCTTTGGCTTCGTCTGATGAAAGACCTGAGATATGTTCGAGCTCGGTACGAGCCTGATGTATGAGTTTGTCGAGTTCTTCGTGACGAATTTGGTTGGCGGCTTCCTGAGCTTCGATAGTTTGACGCTGAGCTTCGATTTCGTTGAGTTTGCGCTGGTTTTCGCTCTGCTGCTGATTGAGCTGGAGCTCACGCTGTTTCAGGCGGGCTTCCTGCGACTGTATTTTAGACAGGCGCGAGTTGGCTTGTTTTTCAGCCTCGGCTTTGATCTGAAGCTCTTCTTCGCGAGCTTCGAGCAACTTGTTTTTTTGTATGACTTCGGCTTCACGGGTTGCCTCTTCGATGATAGATTTAGCGCGGCTGTGAGCCATTGTTTTTTGAATTACAAGAGAAACGAGGTATCCGATGACGATACCTACGACTCCTGCTACTATGTAAAATATAGTTGACATGCTGTGATTATTTTGATGTTTTACTAAGTTATATATCTAATTTTTAAGTTTTTACTATATAAAAAAGCGCACAACCGACTCTCAGTTAAAGCTGACAGACAAGTGTGCGGTAATCAAGAAAATCGTCAAGAAAGACGACTGTATGAGTTTAGTTGTTAGACAAATCGTCAACCAAAAGGGTGTCGAGAGTCTTTTCTATCTGGTCAAAAGCGTTTTTGGCTTCTTCGAGCTTTGAGTTGCTCACTTCAAACGCCTGGGCAAAACGTAGTGTAATCATTCCCAAAATATCTTGGGGCGATTTATCGGGAAAGCGGGCGCTCCACGTTCTCCAAAGATTGTTGATGGAGTCAGATGCTTTCCTCCAACTAAGTTCGTCGTTAGGCGATACTTTAAGTTGTATAGGAGCCAAATGGGCTATTCGTAGGTTAATTTCTTTTACTTCACTCATTGTTGCATCATTGTTTTAGGTCGTTGATGCATTTATTGACGTCCCGCACAAGTTGGGTCAAGATTTGGCGACTTTGCTCAAGCTCTTCTTTAGAAGGAGCTATACCAACAGCAGTTTTAAGGTACTGAATTTCGCGGTTAAGACTGTCAATTTGACGGTCACGTTCCTCGACAGTAGCTCTCAGCTGCATAATTTCCTCGTCTGCCCCCATCTTTTGCTGTTTAAGCATTTGATAGCGGCTGAAAAGAACTTCGGCTTTATGCTTGAGTCTTTCAATTTGGCTCGGAATATCGCCAGGCATCTTATATCAATTTTTTTACAAAAGTACTAATTATTTTCCAAATTCCAATAATACGACAATTTTTTTGAGAAAATTGTATAAAAAAGCCTTGAAACCGGCAGTGTGTTACGCGGAATTACAATCCGCGACTCTTACCGTTTCAAGGTTTGATGGTGCAAAGGTAGTGATTTTAGTCAATTTGCAAAACATTGCAAAAACACACAGTAAAACATTGCAAAAACACACAGTAAAACATTGCAAAAACACACAATAATTTGTGTATGTCAATGAAAATCATTAATTTTGCGAAAATTATGAAGAATTTAGAATATCTTAGCAGAATTGCTGATAAAACTCTTGAAACGAGACTTGAGGCTTTTGGTGCGGTGCAGATTGCCGGACCTAAATGGTGCGGAAAGACGACAACTGCAGAGCAGCGAGCAAAAAGCGTCATTAAAATGCAAGACCCTGACCGTCGTGAGGGTTATTTGGCAACAGCCAGAACAAAACCATCACTTTTGCTAAAGGGTGCGACTCCACGACTAATTGATGAATGGCAGGTTGTACCTGTAATCTGGGACGCTGTTCGACATGCAGTAGATGAACGAAGAGAAAAAGGTCAATTTATTTTAACAGGGTCAACAGTTATCGATGATACTGAAATAATGCATACCGGTACCGGACGTATCTCTAAGATGTCAATGTATCCGATGAGCCTGTTTGAGTCTTTGGAGTCGAATGGTTCAATTTCTATGCAAAAGCTCTTTGACGAACCGGATTATGATATTGATGGACTGGAAACAGATCTGACGATTGAGCAACTGATATTTTCTGCATGTCGTGGAGGGTGGCCGGCATCTCTTGATGTAGAGAGTACTCAGGCAAAGTTATTCATTGCGAAAGATTATGTAGATGAGATATGTAATAATGATATTTCAAGGGTGGATAAACAGCGTCGTAATCCAGCATTGGCACGACTGATATTGCGTTCATACGCCCGCAATATTTGTACGCTTGCAAAGAAAACCTCTATGCTTGCTGATATATCAGTGGAAAGGGAGGGTGTTTCAATGACCACATTTGATGATTATGTTGAAGCTCTTGAAAGGCTATATGTTATAGATGATATTGAAGCGTGGTCACCGGCTATACGGTCAAAAACATCGATTCGAACGGGTAAAAAGAGATGCTTTGTAGATCCCTCAATCGCTGTGGCTGTATTAGGAGCATCTCCCGAAAGTTTGGCAGTGGATTTGAATACATTTGGTTTTATTTTCGAATGTCTTTGTTTCCGTGATCTAAGGGTTTATTCGCAGGCATTGGGTGGACGATTGTCTTACTATCATGATCGCCTTGGATTGGAGGCTGATGCGGTATTGCATCTCGATGACGGGCGTTATGCTCTCATAGAATGTAAACTTGGTAGCCGAGAGATAGATGAAGGGGCTAAGCATCTTCTGGAACTAAAGAAGCTAATAACTGAGAAAAATCAGACAGAGAATCAACCCAAACTTCGTGAACCTGATGTACTGATAGTCCTAACAGGAGGTGAGATCGCTTATACTCGTGAGGATGGTGTAAAAGTTATTCCGATTGGTTGTTTACGAGACTGATTGTTGATGCGGTTGAATATATATGTTTTCAATCTTGCATGAGTTTTTGCACTTTGTGATTGAATCTAAAAAAGAGAGCGACCCGAAAGCCGCTCTAATGTTTTCACAACGGAATAATCCTTATTGTGAATTGCTCATTTTTTGTATGGCAAAGATATGTACATTTTTTGTATATCCCAAATTTTATTGATATTTTTGGGGAAAATTATTTGAAAAACTAAAATACCACGATATATGAAACGCATTCTTGGTCTTGATCTCGGTACTGCCAGCATTGGTTGGGCAGTTGTAAATGAAGGAGAAATAACAAGGTTTGATTCTGAAATTTTGGCTGCCGGTACCCGCCGTTATCCTTTAACAGTTGATGAAACAAAAAGTTTTTCTAAAGGAGATCCGATCTTAACAAACGTTGACCGCCGTTTAAAACATGGGGCACGATTAAATAACTTTCGATTCAAGTTGCGACGTGAGGATCTTCGTAAGCTTCTGATTGAGCATGGTATTTTGAAGCCGGATTCAATCTTGGCTGAGAATGGAGCCGACTCTACATATTCTTTATTAGAACTCAGAGCTAAGGCTGCCATCGAGCGTATCAGTCTGGAAGATTTTGGTCGAGTACTGATGATGTTGAACAAGAAACGTGGTTATCGCAGCAGTCGAAAATCAAATGACGTTCAAGATGGAGATGGTGCGATCGACACAATGGACATAGCGTTATTGCTTCAAGAACGAAATATAACACCGGGACAATATGCTTTGGAAAAGATGCAAGAAGGCGCATCTAGTGTTCCTCAATTTTTCCGCTCTGATTTAGAGAATGAATTTCAACGAATTGTTAATTGTCAAGTTAAATATTATCCACAATTCACGGCAGAATTTGTCAAATCTCTGAAAGGGAAGAATGACAGTCAAACGTGGAAAATGCTCAGCACGGTTTTAGATATAAAAGGTGCAAAAAGAGCGTCGGGTCGTGGTCGTGAGCAAAAGATTGAGGAGTTGACATGGCGCGCACAGGCTTTGACCGGACGTGTTGATGCAGAAGTTCTCGCTCATATACTGGCGAAAATAAACGGGTCGATTGCATCGGCAAGCGGTTTATTGAGCGCAATGAGTGATAGAAGTAAAGAACTGGTTGTAAATCAAGAAACAATCGGACAATACAAATATCGCAAACTGAAAGAGAATCCTCATTTTTCGTTTAAGAATATCTCATTTTACCGTCAAGATTATTTGGCTGAATTTAATACAATATGGGATACTCAGGCAAAATTCCATCCGGAATTGACTCCTGAACTGAAACGAGAGGTCAGAGATCGTTGTATCTTCTATCAAAGACCTCTAAAATCTCAAAAAGATAAAGTCGCAACCTGTGAGTTGGAGTCTTATCAAGATGAAATTATAGTTGACGGTAAAGTAAAGAAGATAATGATTGGTCCAAAAGTTGCTCCCAAATCATCTCCTTTATACCAACAATTCCGCATTTATCAAACTGTAAATAACCTAAAGATAAATGATGAGCCTCTTTCTGAAGAACAGAGAAATCTCTTGTGTCAGAATCTTGAGTTTTGCAATAAACTGACCGACAAAGAGATTTTAACGCTATTCGGACTAAAAGTAAAAGATGCTAAGTTAAACTATAAGGAGGTTCCGGGCAATCGGACGGCAACCGCCATATTATCGGCTTGCGAAGAACTGTTAGCTATGTATGGCTATGATACAGACTTGCTTGAAGGATATAACCCGGCTGACCGTGCATTGAAAGTAGCTGATAAGCTTGAAGAATATGGATTCAATGCCGCTTATCTTAATTTTGATTTTGAGAATGTGTCTGATTTAGAAAATCAGCCTGCCTACAGGTTATGGCATACCCTATATTCGGCAGAGTCGGATGATTCTCGTAGCGGTAACGAAACTCTCAAAAGGACATTGTCTAAATTACTTGATATTCCGGCTGAAAAAACAACTCCGTTTGTATCAATAACTTTTGAGCCTGATTATGGTTCGTTAAGCGTTAAAGCTATAAAGAAAATAATGCCGTATCTTGCAGATGGACTCGTTTATAGCGATGCTTGTGAAAAGGCCGGATATAACCATTCAAAACGATCAGAGACACGAGAACAGAAAGAGATTCGTGTTTATGATACACATATAGATATATTACCAAAAAATTCGTTGCGTAGTCCGGTCGTTGAGAAAATCTTGAATCAGATGATTAGGGTTGTGAATGAACTGATGGAAGTTTACGGCCAATTTGACGAGATACGTGTAGAGATGGCTCGTGAGTTGAAAAAGTCGGCGAAGGAACGTAAACAGATGACCGATTCGATTAACAGTCGTGCCAAAGACAATGAGCGAATCATAAACATATTGAAAAGTTCGCCATTTAATATTGCAAATCCGAGCAGTAATGATATTGTAAGATACCGACTCTATGAAGAGCTTGAGTTTAACGGGTATAAAACACTATATTCGGGAACTTATATTTCAAAAGAGGAACTATTTGGCAAAGGTTTCAATATAGAGCATATCATTCCACAATCGGTCGCTTTTGATGATTCTTTCTCAAATAAAACAATTGAGACGACCTCGGTAAATCTTGCTAAAGGTAATCAGACTGCAAGAGATTATATCGAGGCAACATACGGCGAAACGGCAAAACAAGAATATCTGCAAAAGATAGATGTTCTTGAAAAGAAGGGTGTCATTTCACATACAAAGGCTAAAAATTTAAAATGTAAAGGTGGTGATATACCGTCAGACTTTCTTAATCGTGACCTGTCGATGACGCAGTATATTGCCAAAAAAGCAAAAGAAATACTTGAAAATGTCACACCAACCGTAACCTCTACTTTTGGTGCAATAACCGATAGATTGCGTGAAGACTGGGGCTTGATAGATGTAATGAAAGAGCTTAACTGGGATAAATATGACCGGCTCGGCTTGACAACACAATATACAAATCGTGACGGTAAAGTTGTCAAACGTATTGTTGACTGGACTAAGCGTAATGATAATCGTCATCATGCGCTCGATGCAATCACCATTGCATTTACCCGACCTGTTTTCATCCAGTATCTGAGCAATCTTAATGCTCAATCAAACCAAGGTGGAGAAATTTATGGTATCAAGCAAAAATATATGTATCGTGACGACCATTCCAATCTTAAGTTTTTACCACCGATACCTGCCGACCAAATGCGTAAGCGTGTAAAAGAAACTTTGGAATCGATTCTTGTATCGACTAAGGCTAAAAATAAAGTTGTTACTGCCAATGTTGACAAGATAAAAACAAAACATGGCGATTTGACAAGAAAATACCTGACTCCACGAATGCAATTGCATAATGAAACCGTATATGGCAGGTCGTTGCGTTATGAAACGCAGATGATAAGCGTAGGTGGTAAGATGAATGAGGATTTGATAAAGAAGGTTGCATCCAAGTCTTATCGCGAAGCCTTGTTAAAACGTCTTGTCGAAAATGGCGGAGACCCCAAGAAGGCTTTTACCGGTAAAAACTCGTTAGATAAGAATCCGATATATCTTGATTTTGGTCATACTCAGTGTGTGCCTGAAAAGGTTATGATAGTTGAACTTGTTCCGTGTTATACTCAAAAAGTGGCTGTAACTGAGAATCTTGATATAGCCAAAGTCTTGGATTCGGGTATTCGCAACATTCTTGAACAACGCTTGGCGGAGTTTGGCGGAGATAAAAAGAAAGCGTTTAGTAATCTTGAAGAGAATCCTATATATCTTAATAAGGATAAGGGGATAACAATTAAAAAGGTTAAGATAAAGGCTCGAATATCAGACCCGATTGCAATTCATGACGCCCACGACCACTTGGGCAATCTTATTTATCAAGCCGACGGCTCTACAATTCCTACTGACTATGTTGCACCGGCGGGAAACCATCATGTGGCACTATTTGAGTCGCCATCAGGTGTAGTAGAAGAAGTTATGGTTTCTAATTTTGAAGCTGTAACCCGAGCAATCTCTATTCCGCCAATGCCAATAATTGACCGCAACGTCGGCGTTGATGAGGGTTGGAAATTCTTGATGACCTTGAAACGAAACGAATATGTCGTGTTTCCCGAATATCATTTTGATGAAAAAGGGAAGCCTGACGGAATGATTTTTGACCCTAAAGATATTGATTTGCTTAATCCGGATAACTATACTTTGATTAGTCCTCATCTTTATCGTGTTCAAAAATTGTCAAGTGGATACTATGTATTCAGACATCACCTTGAGACAACGGTAGAAGAATCAAAGGAACTTTTGGGAACTACATATAAACGAGTTACTTCAATTAAATTGATGAAAGATGTCGTTAAAGTCAGGGTTGATGCATTGGGGCGAATTGTTCAGGTTGGAGAATACTGATTTTATCTGTTTACGCTATGATTAGACGAGTAGTTTTGTTTAGTAATCCTGCTTATTTGTCGGTAAGTAATAACCAATTGGTTGCAAGAACACCTGATGATGACAAGCCGTTGACAACTATTCCGGTTGAGGATATAGGTGTAATAGTGCTTGATAATAGGCAAATTACGATTACTCTTGGACTACTCGATTTAATGCTACAAAATAACGTTGCGGTGGTAAGTTGCGATTCACGTCATTTGCCTGTCGGATTGCAGTTGCCGCTTGATGGTAATACGCTTCAAAGTGAACGCTTTAAATTTCAAATCGAAGCTTCGCTCCCTCTTAAAAAGCAGTTATGGCAACAGACGATTCAAACTAAGATTTTGAATCAAAAAGCAGTACTGAATATGTTTTCAGATGTTGAGACCGGTAATATGGACGCGTGGAGCCGACAGGTTAGGAGTGGCGACCCTGATAATCTTGAAGCGCGAGCGGCAGTGTATTATTGGCGAAATATTTTCGCTCCTTCTATAATTGGATTTGTGCGAGACCCTGATGGAGATATGCCAAACTCATTGTTAAATTATGGCTATGCAATCGTGAGAGCAATGATGGCTCGCGCTCTGGTTTCGGCAGGATTAATGCCAACGTTGGGAATTCATCACCATAACCGGTATAACGCTTATTGCTTGGCAGATGACATTATGGAGCCATATCGACCATACGTCGACATTGAGGTTATTAGAATAATGAATGATTATATAGATGTAGATGACGAAGATTTTGTACTCGATAAGGAGTTAAAACGTCGGTTGTTGTCACTCCCGGTAATGGATACGATTATAGACGGGAAAAGGCGACCGATGATTAATGCGATTGAAGTGACCGCTACCAGTTTGATGCAATGTTATCAAGGGAACCGTCGCAAGATACTTTACCCGATAATATCAGGATCGGTTACTAAAGAATAGACGTTCTAATGAGCAAAAGTCGATTTAGCCAATATAGGTCTATGTGGATAATGGTGTTCTTTGACTTGCCGACCGAAACAAAAGTTCAACGCAAAGCAGCCACTCGATTTAGAAAAGATATAATGGGTGATGGGTTTACAATGTTTCAGTTTTCAATTTATATAAGGCATTGTGCGAGTCGGGAAAGTTTAGATGTTCATTTAAAACGAGTGAAACGATTTATTCCCGAAGAAGGAAGTGTTGGAGTTTTGTGTATAACTGACAAACAATTTGGCGCAATCGAACTTTTTTATGGAGCATCTACGACTCCAGTACCAATGGGGAGTCCGCAATTGGAGTTATTTTAGAAAAAAGAAAATCAAAGAGAAAATAAAAAATCCGAGTTTAAAAACCCGGATTTTTTTGTTTTACAAAACCTTTGTATCTTGTTGATATACTTA
>CAMWIM010000038.1 GCA_947174335.1 uncultured Porphyromonadaceae bacterium
TCTTGTAGTCTCTTATGTCGGCATGGATACCCGTGAGGTAGCCATTACCCCCGGCACAATGACAATCGAGTTGACCGCCAACACAACAGCCCTCGACGAGGTCGTAGTTGTGGCTTACGGTACAGCTTCTAAAGAATCTCTTACCGGTTCGGTTGCTATTGTCAGCGACCGAGACATCGAACGTCGCCCTGTAACTTCAGTTACTCAGGCTCTCGAAGGTATGGCACCCGGTGTGCAGGTTAACGGTTCAACCGGTACTCCCGGTAGTTCGCCATCAATCCTCATCCGCGGTATCAACTCGGTTAACGGTACAACCGCTCCGCTTTATGTTGTTGACGGTGTTATCTGGAGTGGTAACTACAACGACATCAACCCTAACGACGTTGAAAACATTTCTGTGTTGAAAGATGCAGCATCTTGCGCTCTCTACGGTTCAAAAGGTGCTAACGGTGTTGTCCTCATCACTACAAAACGTGGTAAAGGCGAAGGTCGTGTTGAAGTGACTGCAAAAGTTCGTCAGGGTATCTATCAGCGTGCTCTTCCCGAGTATCGTCGCCTTGGCTACAACGCTTGGAACGAAGCAATGCTTCAAGGTATTGTTAACGGCAAGGTTTCTACCGATAAATATACTTATGAGAAAGCTTTTGAAGAAACAGTCAATAACTTCTTCTCTGAAGCAGGTGTTCTTAACCTTTATGGTCCTGCAGGAAAATCTCCCGAAGATGGTTCCGGTTCCGGAGCAGCCGTATTTGACCAATATGGTAAAGTGGTTCTCAATCCTCTCGATGCATACAACGATACTGACTGGTGGAAAGCTATTTCACGCAACGGATATCGTCAGGAATACAACGTAAGCGGTACCGGAGCTTCTGAAAAATTCAATATCTTTGCTTCTGTCGGTTATGTTAAAGAGCAGGGTTACCTTCTTAAAACCGACTTTGAGCGTTGGAGCAGCCGTCTCCGCGCCGACTTCACACCTACCAACTATCTTCGTGTAGGAATGCAGTTGAGTGGTGCATATATCAACTCAAATCAACCTCAGTTTGATACAGACAATCTAAACTCTACATCAAACGCGATGTCTTATCAGGGTACAGCACCCGGTCTTCCCTACTATCTCCACAACTGGGAAACCGGCGAACTTATTCTTGACGACAATGGTCAGCCTATCTGGAATACAACTCCCGGTTACTCTACTTTTGTAAGTAACAAAGGTATGATTCTTCGTGAAAACGACGAATATTATTCTCGCATCTCGGTTGACGGTAATGCATACGCAACCATACTTCTTCCCTATGGTTTTGACGTTACTTTCCGTGGCACTATGAACCACTATCGTCAGGAATCCACCGAATATGACAGCCCGGTTATCGGTTCTGCCAAAGACTTTGGTCGTCTTAAAAAAACATTCTACAACCGCCAGACTGTTGATATTTCACAAACCATCAACTGGTCTCACGAGTATGGTTTACATCACGTTGACGCCATGCTCAACCACGAAAGCTACAATCGCTACTATGACTATACTTCTGCTCAGAACCGCGATCAGCTTTTCCCCAACAACTACTATCTGAACAACTTCACTGAGAACGAGGGAACAAGCGCTTACGCTTACCGCTACCGTACAGAAACATATATGGCTCGCGGACGTTACAACTGGAACAATCAGTACTTCTTTGAAGCCAGTGTTTCTCGTGACGGTTCAAGTAAATTTGCCGAAGACAGTCGCTGGGGTACATTCTGGAGCGTCGGTGCAAGCTGGATCATCAACAAGGAGAAATTCCTTCGCGATGTAACTCAGATCAATAACTTGAAGTTCCGCATAGCATACGGTACTGCAGGTAATGACTATACCAGCAACTACTATCCGAGCTATGACCTGTACTCTAAATATGACCATACTCTTAACGGCAATCCTTCAGTGTTCCCCTCAACCGTAGGTAACCCTATTCTTCGCTGGGAATCGACCAACACACTTGACCTTGCGCTCGAAGGTTACTTCTTCAACAGCCGTTTGAACGCATCGGTTGGCTTCTTCTCTCGCGTGAACGACAACCTTCTCTATAACGTGTCACAAGCTATTTCTAACGGTACAGATGGTGGCGGTAGCGCAATGTCTCAGTGGCAAAACATCGGTACAATGAAAAACACCGGTTGGGAAATTCTCATCGGTGGAACAATCATTGACAACCGTGATCTTAAATGGACTGCTCATGTTGATGCAACATTCATCAAAAATAAAATCACCAAACTTCCTGCAGGTAACCAATATACCTCTGCTCGCGCGCTCATCGAAGGTAAGAGCCGTTATGAATATTACATACCGAAATGGGCAGGTACAGATATGTTGACAGGTAGAACCTTGTATGAAATCAATGACTGTCATAAATTCCAGAGCGAAAAACTTGATGACAATGGCAAGGGTACCGGTATTTGGGAACTTGACGATGACAAATGGCAATCGAACCTCAAAAATGCTGAGGAAGCAAAAGCACTTGTTAAAATCGGAGACAGATACTATACTACTTCAACCTCTTTCGCTTCTAACGAATTCTGCGGTACATCACTCCCGACCGTTTACGGTTCATTCGGAACAGCTCTTTCTTGGAAGGGTTTGACTTTCAACGCACTCTTCACCTACAGTCTCGGTGGTAAGACCCTCGACACTGTATATGCAGGAATGTTATCTCCTTCTGCCGGAAGATCAATTCACGAAGACGCTGTTAAAGATATGTGGACTCCCGAGATGGCAAACGGTATCACCGATGAGAACCGTCTCAACAAAAATATCCGTCCTCAAATCAACCAGACCTATTCAAACGACAACAACTCTGGTAGCACAAGCCGCTTCTTGGTTTCAAGCTCTTATCTCGCATTCAAGAACCTTAACCTTTCATACGAACTTCCCAAACGTTGGTTAAACCCCTTGAAACTTAAGGGTCTCAGTGCAGGTCTCTCAATCGACAACGTATGCCTCGTAACAGCTCGCGACGGTATGAACCCGACATATAGCAACGCCGGTGGTCAGGGCGAATATTTCGTTCCCTCACGCGTTTACTCTTTTGAGATTACAGCTCGTTTCTAATCATCTCTAAACAAAGAATTTAAACAATATGAAAAATAAATATATTATCGGTGGCTTTGTTGCGGCAATGATGGCTCCGGCTCTTGTTTCGTGCAGCGACAGCTATCTTGATGAATCTCCTTTGACCAATATTTCGGCTGTAACAGTGTCTTCTTCTGAAGAGGGTGCCATGGCTGCCGTTACAGGTCTTGCCCGTCAGATGCAACGACAGTATTCAAATCTAAAAAACGGTAACCTTAATGTTTCGGGTGAAACATATCTCGCCACCATCTATGGTGAGGGTCTTGGTCCTGACGGTAACTTCGGTGAAATCACCGCTTACCTCAAGTCAGGTATCAAACCTGCAAACTTCCGTTATCCAAACGGTTGGTGGGGTTCATGGATGTATCGTTATGCTTATTCATTCATCGGTTCGGCAAATTCTATTTTGGCTGATATCGATGATGATACAACCGACAGCAACCAGCTTTGGCTTAAAGCTTCGGCTTTGACAATGCGTGCTCACGCCTATACCCGCCTTATGCAGGTATTTGCTCCGCGCTGGGCTGACTCAGATAACGGTAATAAATATGTTCTCGTACTTCGAATCCACGCCGGCGAGCCAAACGATCACCCGTTCAACACCTGTAACGAGATTTATGATCAGATGTATGCCGATCTTGACGAAGCTCTCCGTTGCTTTGAGCTTACTAAAAAGAAACGTGGGGATGACCTCTTCTATGTTAATGAAGACGTTGCCCGCGGTATCTATGCTCGTCTCGCTCTCTTGAAAAACGACTATAAGACTGCCCAGAAGATGGCTCATGACGCTCGTCAGAATTATCCCATTATGGATCCCGAAGACTATATGAACGGTTTCTCTACCGATACTTCTGAGTCAATGTGGTCACCGGCTCACGATCCCCTCGGTATCTATTATTGGAACTTTGGTAACCACTATGCTTGCAATGGTCACTATGTTTCAGGTTCTTGGGGTTATACTTGCGCTATGGAATATAACCTCTACAAAGAGATGAAAGCTACCGACGTTCGTTCACGTCTCTACTTTGGTCCTCTTACCGTAGAACATGCACCCGATCTCGCCAAGAAATATGAGGTTACAGCAGAAGATTTCTTTGTTGACAGTATCTATTCACCTCAATCAACCCTCTTCTCAATCACCGGTAGCGGTACTAAACCAAAAGGTAAGAACCTTGCTATGTGGAACTTTATCAAGGCATATGGTAAACAAATCCTCTATTCTGCTTCGACTCAGAAAGACGGAATTTATGCCCTTAATAAATATGGTTTGGCTCTTGGAACTCAGTTTAAGTTCCAGAGTGTCGATGATGGATACACCTCTTGTTGGGTTCCCTATATGCGTAGCGCCGAAATGCTTCTTATCGAGGCTGAAGCTGCTTGCCAAAACGGTGATGATGCTACCGCACTCGCTTGCTTGAAAGAGCTTATGGCAAAACGTGACTCTGAATACAGCTTCAGCGGTGCGGGTGCTGAACTCCTTGCCGAGGTTAAACTTCAGCGTCGCATCGAGCTTTGGGGCGAAGGCTTTAACTTCTTCGATTACAAACGTTGGGCTGAACCCATCACCTTCAGAACCTTTAATAAGGATGATATGGCAAATATGGGATCATTCCCCGCAGCATTGGCAGCAACATATCAGCCTGATTTCATGAATGGATGGCGTGCAGCTATTCCTAACAACGAGTTTGATTACAATAAAGAAGCTGATGCTTCACTTGTTGGACAGTAATTAAGAAACACTATAAATACTAAGGATGTACTAATAATAAACAGTACAATGAATAGGGCTGTCGCGAGACAGCCCTATTTTTCCACTTTTATTGTTTAACTATCAGTTTTTCAAAATTGTGACGGGAACAACATAAACACCATCTTTACATTGATATGCAATATTACCGGTTGCAGTTAAATGTATGAATTGTAGAATTTACATAAAACGGGAGGCTATATCTGTGAAATTGATATAGCCTCCCGTTGTTATTTTATATCGTGTTTCAATTAGATTGAGAGACGGCGAAGTGTGTCAAGGAGCGAGCGATTGATTGGCTTGTCGTTCTTGATTGCCTTTGAGAATGGAACATACACAATTTCATCATTCTTTATACCGATCATAACATTGCGCTGGTCATCGAGAAGGGCATCAATGGCTGCCGCACCCATTCGAGATGCGAGAATACGGTCATGGGCTGTCGGCGAACCTCCACGCTGAAGATGACCGAGAATTGAGACACGCACATCGTAGGTCGGATACTCGTTTTTAACACGCTCGGCAAGCCCCATTGCGCCACCGGTTACCGGACTTTCTGCAACAAGAACGATTGATGAGTTTTTACTTTTGCGGAACCCGTTTTGAATGAGTTCGGCAAGCTGGTCAACCTCTGTTGAAATTTCAGGAATGATAGCAGCCTCGGCTCCTGATGCAATTGCACCGTTAAGAGCGAGGAATCCGGCATCACGACCCATTACCTCGATGAAAAACAGTCGCTCGTGACTCGTTGCGGTGTCGCGTATTTTGTCGACACACTCCATAATGGTATTGAGTGCTGTGTCATATCCGATTGTTGTGTCGGTGCCGTAAAGGTCATTATCAATCGTACCGGGCAAACCGATGATAGGGAAGTTAAATTCGTTGGCAAAAATACGGGCACCGGTGAGCGAGCCGTCACCACCGATGACAACAAGTGCATCAATCTCGTGACGACGCAAGATGTCGTAGGCAAGCTGTCGCCCTTCGGGAGTCTCAAATTCTTTACAGCGGGCTGTTTTAAGAATTGTACCGCCCATTTGGATGATATTTGAAACATTCTGGGTGTGGAACTCTACGATTTCGTCTGAAATCAAGCCACGATAACCGCGATAGATACCATACACTTTGAAACCGCCGTAAATAGCCGAACGGGTCACCGCACGGATAGCGGCATTCATACCGGGAGCATCACCACCCGACGTAAGAATACCAATTGATTTGATTTCTGCCATATTATAGATTTGTTATTGTTTATGTTGTAAAGTCTTCTCAAAAATCGGTGCGCTGTTCCTCCTCGTCAATCGAGTAATTGAAAAAGTCGTTAAGCGGTTTCAGCACACTAAATATCTCAGATGCCCGTTCAATCCAATTGTCGTCAAGAAAGAAGCTGTCATCTACTATGTGAGCTTTGCCAAAGTCCTTTTGCTTAAGGATATAAGCTAAAGGATGATTGCGGTCATAACCTTTGGGGACAGTTTTTAAAGCATCGCCAAACCATCCGGGGAAGAGTTTCTTAAGCTGAGGTTGATTAACTATTTCCTCAAACTCCTCGATATTGTCAACGATGGCTGCCCTAACCTTTTTAAGGACATCGGCAGGCGGGCAATACATACCGCCAAACAAGCCTGATTTTGCAAATAAGCTTGCACCCATCTGCAGGTAATAGCAGGGGCGATATGACTTACGTCCCCACGGCGACAATACGGCTGCAAAATATGTTTTATAAGGTGTTTTATCGGGACTGAAACGGGTGTCGCGATAGATGCGGTAAGGCAGGTCGGCAAGAGGCTGACGCAACAAGTCAGGATCCCATACGCTCATTTTTGAACGAAGAAGATCAAGCTGTTCCATCCAGTTTTGACGAAGCTCGTCAAACTCGCCTTTATGCTCTTTGAACCAATCGCGGTTATTGTTAACGGCAAGACGACCGAGAAATTCAAATATCTGTTTATTTTTATTTTTCATCTTGTAAAATGTTTAGCTAATTTCTTCCCACTCAACATCAACAATCTGACTCTCTGCCTTGTAGGTGGTTTGTCCACCGTCGGCAGTTGTTTGAGTCTCGGTCTGAGTTACCTGAATTTCTTCAAATTCGACATATTCGCCTACCGACGAATCAATCTTTTTACGTTTTACCGATTCGTTACCTCCGGTCTTACCTTGTGAACCGTTGTTAGAGCGTCCGGCGGCTCGGTTAAACATATCGCGGGCATTGTTACGGACCCGATTGACCAACATTACGCCCTTAATAATGGGAATAACGATGACCCAAACGAATATACCAAGTAACAATAAAAAGAAAAAAGACATAGTTGGTGAGAGAGAATCAGATATATTTCTTTGCTACAGCCGAAATCAAGATGTAGAGTACAATTGTCCACATCAGCCCGGCAACACCGTAAAGCACCACCGAAACAATCGCTGACAGGATAATCACATAACGACTGAAATTCTCTTTTAGTTTAAAATTCTTGAATTTTAGTGAGAACATTCTCATATTTGAAACCATCAGACCTGACATAAAGCAGATAATCACAATCAACCATAGTGTTCCGGGACATACACCGTGAGACATTACCCACGCCGTAAAACCAATCCAGAAAATTGCATTTGCCGGTATCGGAAGACCCGAAAAAGATGTTGATTGAGTGGTATCGACATTGAATTTTGCAAGACGCAATGCACCGGCAACAGGGATAATAAAAGCAACAAAGCTAACCCAATGTCCCCCGGTGATGAACAACAATGTATTTAACAACAGCATTGCCGGAGCAACACCAAAACTGACAAGATCTGAAAGAGAATCAAGCTCTTTGCCTATATCAGAATAGGCTTTTAGCAAGCGGGCTGACGCACCGTCGCAGAAGTCAAAGATAGATGCTGCAAAAATAGCAATCATCGCCCATTGATAGCCATAAAGCGGTCCGATTTGTTTTGTCAAATGAAAAGCAAAAAAGATTGCAACTACACCTGAGAGCAAGTTACACGAGGTAATAGTATTTGGTATTGACTTGATAATTTTGTTCAGCATTTGTCGTCGTTAGATTGGAGGCGAGCAACCGGGGTGATACCGCCGGTTGTTTTATCTCCTATTTTCACCAAAATCTCAGTTCCCAGAGGGAGATAAAGGTCAATACGAGAGCCAAATTTAATAAAGCCCATGTGGTCTTCGATCGAAGCTTCCACACCGGGTTGAGCATAAGTAACAATTCGTCGTGCAATAGCACCGGCAACCTGTCTCATCAATATCTCCTGACCGTTATTGGCACGGATAACAACAGTCGAGCGTTCGTTTTCGGTGCTTGATTTCGGCAGATATGCCGACAAAAAACGTCCGCTATGATGTGCCGTATAAATCACTTCACCATCAACCGGGAACCAGTTGGCATGAACATTCAATATTGTCATGAAAATCGACAACTGAATCACATTTTTATGGAGATATTCATCTTCAAAAACCTCTTCGAGAGCAACAACCGTGCCGTCTGCCGAGGCTACGACAACGTTTTTGCGGTCGCCGGTGAAGTTACGTTTTGGCGAACGGAAGAAATTAACAATGAGAAGGAATATGATAGCCGAAAGCACGGTAACCGTAATGGGAACCGCTGGAGCAGCTCTCAAAACAAGCCACACGAAAAGATTGATTGCCAGCAATATCAAAAAGCTGACAGCCAATATATTTCGACCTTCGTGATGTAATCTTACTCTCATGATACTTTCTTTTTTGGGATAGAATCCGGCAAGTTTAATTACGCAAAGTTATGATATTTTTTTGTATCTAACAAAAACCAAGTCTATTTTGTGTAATTTTCTGACAAATAGATATGCAAATAATAGTATAAAAAAAGAAGTCGCACCTTTTGGCACGACTTCCTGAATATTGAAATGACCGATATCAGTCAATGATGTCAAAGCTGGTGTAACGGCGCAAGCACTCGGGAACAACGATACCTTCAGGGGTCTGATTGTTCTCAAGAAGTGCAGCCATAATACGGGGCAAAGCCAAAGCTGAACCATTGAGGGTATGACAAAGCGCAGTTTTTTTATCGGGAGTGCGATAACGGAGTTTTAAACGATTTGCCTGATAAGTTTCAAAGTTTGACACTGATGACACTTCAAGCCAACGTTTTTGAGCGGAGGAGAATACCTCAAAGTCAAATGTAATAGCTGATGTAAAGCTCATGTCACCACCACAGAGACGAAGGATATGCCAGGGTAAACCGAGGCTTTCAAGCAACCCCTGAACGTGGTCTTTCATTTCTTCAAGAGCCGCGTATGAGTTTTCGGGTTTCTCGATGCGTACAATCTCAACTTTATCAAACTGATGTAGGCGGTTCAGACCGCGAACATCCTTACCATAACTGCCGGCTTCACGACGGAAACAGGCTGAGTAAGCACAGTTTTTACGGGGAAGTGAATCGCCCGGAAGAATTTCGTCACGATAGATATTGGTAACCGGAACTTCAGCAGTCGGGATGAGATAGAGATTGTCTTCATTGATATAATACATCTGACCCTCTTTATCGGGAAGCTGACCTGTGCCATAACCCGATGCTTCGTTTACAACGTAGGGAGGCTGAATTTCAGTGTAGCCCGCTTCATTACCACGATCGAGGAAAAACTGGATGAGAGCGCGCTGAAGTCTTGCACCTTTACCGATATATACAGGAAAACCTGCGCCGGTGATTTTCACACCGAGATCAAAATCGATAATGTTATATTTTTTGGCAAGTTCCCAGTGGGGAAGTGCATCTTCAGGGAGGTCAGGCATTTTACCGCCCTCTTTGTCAACAATATTATCGGCAGCCGAACGACCTTCGGGAACCATATCACAAGGAACATTTGGAACCGAAAGAAGTATCTCTCGAATTTTCTGTTCAGTACTGTCAAGTTGAGCCGCTATTTCTTTTTGCGCGTCTTTGATTGATGCAACCTCAGCTTTAGCCTGATCTGCTTCATCCTTTTTGCCCTCTTTCATCAATCGACCGATCATAGCAGCCGATTTGTTTTGTTCGGCAGCAAGGTTATCGTTTTTCAACTGAAGAGCACGACGCTGATTATCGAGTTCAATAACATCGTAGATGGCTTTTTTCCCATCAAAGCCTTTAATTGCCAAACGGCGTACAATGTCGTCGGGGTTTGCCTTTATTTGCTGTAATGTAAGCATTGGACAATATTAAATTAAATGTTTTATCGGTTGGATATCAAGAAAGGAGCTGTTTAACAAGAGTCGAAATCATGCGACCGTCAGCACGTCCGGCAAGCGCTTTTGTAGCAACACCCATCACTTTACCCATTTCTTTGGGTGAAGTCGCTCCGGTTTCTGCGATAATTTTTTTGAGCTCGGCTTCGAGTTCAGCCTCGGTCAACTGCTTTGGAAGATATTCCTCGATTACTGCAGCTTCGGCAAGCTCAGGCTCGGCAAGCTCGGGACGATTGTTTTCACGATAGATGCGAGCACTCTCGTTGCGCTGTTTAACCATTTTGGTCATGATGCGTATGGCGTTTTCGTCAGTGAGAACACCACCGGCGCCTTCGGCTGTTTTAGCCTCGATAAACTCTTTTTTTATACCGCGTAGGGCTTCGAGCCTAACGCGGTCTTTGGCTTTCATTGCAGCCATGATATCGGCTGAAATTCTATCAAATAAATCCATAAGTCAATTATATTTGTGCAAAGATAATCAAATTTTCAATATAAACGATAATATGATTTGATTAATGAGAGCGGGTCGCTCTCTATTAGAGAACGACCCGCCGCTAATTATCTAATTTAAGCTAAGTTATGCTTTTTTAGTTTTGCGACTGCTCTCAATGAGATAAGCAACGGGCGAGGCAATGAACATTGTGGCAAGAGTACCAACTACCACACCGAAGATCATCGCGAAGATGAAGCTGCGGAGCGAATCACCACCAAGTACAAAGATACAGAGCAACACAAGAAGAGTTGTGCCTGATGTAGTCACTGTACGAGAGAGAGTCGAGTTGATAGAAGTGTTGATTTGTTCGCCAAAGGGCTTCTTGGGGTAGAGAGCGATATTTTCACGAACACGGTCAAACACAACTACAGTATCGTTGATCTGATAACCGATAACGGTCAGGATTGCAGCGATGAAGTTCTGGTCAATCTCCATTGCAAACGGGAATACTCCGTAGAAGAAGCTGTAAAGACCGATGATAGAGAATGCGGTGAACGCAACGGCTGCGAGTGCACCAACCGAGAATGCCACATTGTGGAATCGGATAAGGATGTAGAGGAACATGGCGATGAGTGCGAGGCAGACAGCAATGTAAGCGTCGTTACGCATGTCGTTAGCCACAGTCGGTCCAACCTTCTGAGAAGAAACAATACCCTGAGTGTTGTCGGTAGTTGAGAATTGCTCGATTGTCATACCGTCACGAAGGTAGGGTTTCAAACCGTTGAATAGTTTACCAACAATTTCTTGCTCGGTTTCGGGACCTTCCTCGTTAATCTTATAGTTGGTCGAGATACGAACTTGATTAGAGCTTTCGATAGTGATTACCGAAACTGAAGAGCCTTCAAATTCGGGTGCAAGAGTTTGCTGGAGTTCAACGGTGTTGACGGGGTGCTCGAATGTAGCAACATAGTTGCGACCACCCGAGAAGTCAATACCTTGGTTGAGACCGCGGGCAAAGAGCGAGATGATAACGGCAACGATAAACAATCCGCAGATTACACCGACAATTTTGCGTTTGCCAATAAAGTCGATATGTGTATTCTGGAGGAAGTTGCGTGAAAGTTTGGTATCGAAAGTGAGTGACTGGAACGCTTTTGTTTTACCACCGATGATAAAGACGATGCGAGTCAAGAACACTGCAGTAAAGAACGAAATTATGATACCGATGATAAGAGTTGTTGCGAAACCTTTGATAGGACCTGTACCATAGAAAAGAAGGATAAGACCTGTGATGATTGAGGTAAGGTTCGAGTCAAAGATTGCTGAGAATGCGTTGCTGTAACCATCGGCGATAGCAGTCTTGATGTTTTTTCCTGCACGAAGTTCTTCTTTAGTACGTTCAAAGATGAGCACGTTTGCGTCAACAGCCATACCAAGAGCAAGAACGATACCGGCGATACCCGAGAGGGTAAGCACAGCCTGGAACGATGCGAGAATACCGAATGTGAAGAAGAGGTTGAATACAAGACCAAGGTCGGCAACAAGACCGGGAATGATTCCATAGATGAATCCCATCACAATCATAAGGAGTACGAGTGCGATAGCAAATGAAAGGAATCCTGCCTTGATTGCCTGCTGACCGAGTGACGGACCGATAACCATATCAGAAATGATATCGATTTTAGCGGTCATCTTACCACTCTTTAGCACGTTAGCCAAGTCTTGAGCTTCTTCAACGGTGAAGTTACCGGTGATTTGTGAGCGACCTCCTTCGATAGCAGAGTTAACGTTGGGGAACGAGTAAACATAGTCATCAAGAAGGATGGCGATAGATTTACCGATGTTGTTACCGGTAATACGAGCCCACTGTTTTGCACCTTCGTTGTTCATTGTCATTGAAACAACGTTACCCTGAAGGTTGTCAAAGTCAGCTGATGCCGCGATTACACAAGAACCATCAAGAGCGGGTTTACCGTTATTTGTTTTGAGGGCGATCAAGCGATAGAGCTCAACATCTTTCTTGGTGTTACCTGAAACTGTGTCGTTGAATTGAACAATCTGAGGTTTAACTTCCCAACGAAGCTTGAGGTTGCTGGGGAGATAACGGCGAGCTTCAGCCGAGTTGAGAAGAGTGTCGATTTTCTCACGGTTCTGAGCAAATGCATAACCGATAATTGGAGAATCGGCAGTTTCAAGATTTGCAAAGTAGTTGAAGAGACCGTTGGGATTTGAACGACGGATTTCTGCATCGAGATTCTGGAGCGCGGCTGCTACTTCAGGAGCCTTATATGTTTCATAGAATTCGAGGTTGGCAGAACGGAGCAAGAGGTCACGAACACGCTGATGTTCTTTTACACCGGGGAGTTCGAGAAGAATTTGACCGTCTTTACCTTGAAGAACCTGAATGTTGGGAGAAACCACACCGTAAGCATCGATACGGCTACGGAGGACGTTTGTTGCAGAGTTATCTACGCGGTCTTTAACCTCACTTTTGAGGGTCGAGACTACAGCGTTGTCCGATTCACCGCGTTTAACGATGCCGTTAAACACAACCGACATGTCGGCATTAGGGTTCAGAGCGCGATAACGTTTAACAAACTCTTGAACATAGTCGTCGGTTTTGCCGGCATTGTATACAGAGTCAGTCGCTTCAATTGCTTCAGCAAAAGCCTTGTCGGGGTCAGCGTTCTTCATTGAACGGAGAAGGTCGGGGATTGAAACCTGAAGGATAACGTTCATACCACCCTTGAGGTCAAGACCGAGACCAACGCCCCATTTCTGAACTTCATTGTAGTTGTAGCCAAGATAGAAAGGCTGCTTGCCGAGCGAGTCGACGTAATTTTTGTAAGCTTTAGTGTACTGGTCGGAATTTACACCGGCTTCTCCGGCAACTTTCACTGCATACTGCTCTGCTTTTCCTTCAAAATGACGACTCGCAAACGAGAACGACAAGTAGAAAACACAGACAATTACGAGGAAAATCGCGATAACTCCGGCGATTACACTTCCTAAAGTCCCTTTGTTTTGCATGTTAAGTTAATAAATGTATGATTAGTTTAAATTTAATTCGGCTATTTTTCAGCTTGCAAATATACGAATTATCTTTCAATTACAATGTTTACGACCGAGCTTTTTTATGTTTTGTGGTATTTTCAACCCTTAGTTTTAAATATTTTAACGTTTATTTCGATTAAACAACCCGATTAACTCGTGTAAATCTGTTACTGTAAGGTTCGCTTCGTCTGATTCGGGACTCTTTCCGTCACGATTAAAATAAATGGTTTGCCAGCCGGCTTGCGCTCCCCCGTGAATATCGGTCAGTCGATTGTCGCCTATGATAACCGACTCATATGCATTAGTCGTTGCTTTTTTCAGGGCATACTCAAACAAACGGCTATCAGGTTTATTGACTTCAATTTCATCGCTAAGCACAATCTCATCAAACCAATCTTCAAGTCCTGATGATCTAAGCTTGTTAAATTGAATTCCTTTAAAACCATTACTAATAACGCCCACTTTATATCCAAGAGAACGCAATGTATCGAGCAATTCGCGGGCGCCGTCGATCAATTTTGAATGACTGCCCAAAATATCAAGATAGTCAACATGGAGTTGATGCCACATCTCTTCAGCCTCATCAGCCGAGACTCCGACTTCAAGCAACGGACGCAAAAACCGTTCACGTTGCAAAAACTCGCGGGTTATCTTACCTTGGTTGTATAAGTCCCATAACGCATGGTTGTGTCGGTAATATATTTCACGGAATGCGTCAACATCCTTGAAGTGACGCTCAAGTTGGTGACGCTCAAACAAGGTTGCAAGTGAGCGGTGTGAATTATTTGCAAAGTCCCAGATTGTATCGTCAAGATCTACCCACACATATTTAATACGCGCGAAATCGAGAGTGCACGAGGTCGCCGGCGGGTCTAATTGCTTTACTTTCTTTACCACACCAATTGTAACAGGCAAAATGAATATTTCATAAACTGTCTTCAAAAGGGTTTGTGTGATAATCAACGACATAATAGTGTCAACCGAAAATATTCCGCCAAAAGCAATCGGGAAAAATATCAAAGAATCAATTCCTTCGCCAAACAACGATGACACAATTGCACGAAGCGAAAAACGGCGATCTCCATCTTTGTGTCTCATACGGCTCATCACCAAAGCATTCACCATAGAGCCTGCCAAAAAAGCAGCATAGCTGGCAAACATTATACGCGGAACCGTTCCGTAAATATCGACCATTGACTGCTGACGTGTCCAATCGTCTCCGCCCGGAAGCACCAGCGCCAGCTGAAGCATCAGCGACACAAACAATCCGGCTCCGAATCCGAGCCAAATCATTACTTTTGCACGTTTCAGTCCATAGACTTCAACAACACAATCATTTATAATGTATGAAATCGGGAAGACAATCACTCCGGCGGTAATCGTAAACCATCCGAGGTCAACCGTTTTAATTTCAATAAGGTTGGCAATTATCAGACATACACAAAAAAGTGTAGTCAACACTAAATAGGGTAAAGAAAATGTAAGTTTTTTCATAATTCTTGTTTTTAACGAGGTAGCAAGCACTCGGGTTATGATTGATTTAGACTGCAAAATTAGTAAAATTGAGCCACCTGTCAAAATAAGTGACCCGAACTCCAATGTTTCGGGTCACTTATACATATATTTATTATATTAATGTGTTTGCAAATTTTAGTAATCGCTGAACATCAGGGGGCGGAAGATGACTCCAAGGCGGAGCTGGGAGTGGAACTTGTTGTAGTCGAGCAAGCCTTCACCATAACCGTTGTAGTACTGTAGATATAGACCCCAGTCCGATTTTTTTGAGAAGTTGTAACTTACCTCGCCGATAAAGTTGAAATTTAAGTTCCAGCCTTGGCGTTTCATCAGCATCAAGCCAAATTTACATTTGCGGTTATATGTCATAAACTGGGTTCCGAATTGGAAAATTCCGTAATATTTCAAAAGGTCTTTATTGTTACCGCTGTCAATAAAAGGTACCCAAACTTTTCCGTGAACCATAAATATCTCGTCGAGCCAAATACTTGCACCAAAGGTCAGGCGGTTCCACGAGCGTGACCAAATTGAGTCACGTCCATTACTTTCATGCTCAATTTGGAGAGTAAGTTTACCGAGATATCTTCCGTTGGAAAACAACGGTTTTGCCAATCCGAGACCTGGGTTAAAGTTCAGGTCGGTCATCGGGAGCGACTCCTGAAGTATATTCCAGAATACTTTTTGAGTATAGTAGAGATATAGATATGTTCCCCACGGAAGGGTTGAACGCGTCAGCTTTTGCTGAATTGAAATTTGAAATTTTACGTTTGTATTTTCGCGCGTTGGTTTAGAACCGATTGACGGACCAAAAATGAAATAGTTATCTTTATACATTCCAAAATAGGGTCCTTTGTCATAATCGGCACGCAAGCTATCAACATTGATTTTTTCAGCTCTAACATTATCAACCATCTGAGCCGACGCTGTTAGCGAGCTGATAATTAGTGTTATAAGTAAGAAAATGCGATTAATCGTGGTAGACATAAAAAGCTAATAGTTGAATTTTCTGCAAAATTAATACATTTAGGTCAAATAAATTTGCAAAAATTTCTTTTTTATTAGTCAAAATGCCTAATTATCAAATTAATTCAATTCCAGCTGCCCGACATTGAACAATTTGATCATCGGGCCAGATACTTGCCTGAACCTCTCCGATATGTGCTTTTTGAAGAAGGAACATACACAAACGACTCTGTCCGATTCCACCTCCAATCGAGTAGGGTAGTTTACCGTCAACCAAGTCTTTATGGAACTGAAGTTTCAGACGGTCGGTACAACCACGCTCTTCAAGTTGTTTTACCAACGACTCGGGACTGACACGGATACCCATTGACGACAACTCAAACGCACGATCAAGCACCGAGTCATAGACAATGATGTCGCCGTTTAGCCCTTTGTAGCCATCAGAGTTCTCTGTGATCCAATCGTCATAGTCCGGGGCACGTCCGTCATGAGGCTCGCCGGTTGCTTCGAGCTTGGCTCCGATACCTATCAAAAAGAATGCACCATGTTTTTTTGCAAATTCAGTTTCACGCTGTTGGGCTGTCAGTCCGGGATACATACGCGCAAGCTCCTCGGTGTGAATGAACGTGATTTTTTCAGGCAGTCGAGGGGTAATATGTGGAAAACGATGATAAACATCTTGTTCGGTTTGTTTGATTGCCTCATAAATTTTCCCGACAGTCGCCTTGAGATATTCAAGGTTACGGTCTTCTTTGCGGATTGTTTTTTCCCAATCCCACTGGTCAACGTAGAGCGAATGAAGGTTATCCAATTCTTCATCGGCACGAATAGCGTTCATATCGGTATAAAGTCCATATCCGGGTGCGATACCATATATACCGAGTTTCGTTCTTTTCCACTTAGCAAGCGAATGAACGACTTCAGCTTTTTTATCACCAAGATGTTTAACCGGGAATGAAACCGGACGTTCAACACCGTTCAAGTCATCATTAAGTCCCGTACCTGCCATTACAAACAGCGGAGCGGTAACACGCCTGAGGTTCAAACTCTCGGATAAACGTTTTTGAAAATCGTCTTTAATAAGTTTTATTGCAACTTCGGTTGTCTCGGGCAAAAGTTTTAGTCTGTAACTTTTTGGAATGATTAGTGCCATAGAACAGTAATTTTTGTTTAAGTTTTATTACGTTTTAAAACATTTTGATTTAATTATGACGCAAATTTAAACATATTGTCAATATAATACAAATTTTAATAGAAAAAAGTTTGCAAAAAAATATCCCGACTATCAAAAAGGCAGCCGGGATAATGTTTTATAACTCAAAAAACTTTTTTATTTGAGAGGCTTGATGTCAAGTTTAACAGGTTTGATCATGTTTTCGGGAGCAAGGATTGTATCAAGATCTTTCTTGGTCAAAATTCCATGTTCGAGAACGAGATCATAAACGGGTTTTCCTGTTTCGAGCGCTTCCTTAGCAATCTTGGTTGAATTTTTGTAACCGATAACCGGGTTAAGAGCGGTAACAACACCGATTGAATTGTGAACGTGGGCGCGGCAACGATCTTCGTTAGCAACGATGCCTTCGATACAACGGGTGCGGAGTGTTTCAAAACCGTTGATCATAAGGTCGACCGATTCAAAATCGCACTGTGCCATAACGGGTTCCATAGCGTTCAACTCCATCTGAGCGGCTTCGCCTGACATTGTTACGCAGAGTTCGTTACCGATGACTTTGTAGCAAATCTGGTTCATTACCTCGGGGATAACGGGGTTAACTTTACCGGGCATAATTGATGAACCGGGCTGCATTGCGGGAAGGTTGAATTCGCCGAGACCGCAACGGGGACCGCTGGCAAGGAGACGGAGGTCGTTACAGATTTTGTTCATCTTGACAGCCACACGTTTGAGGGCTGAAGCATAGCCTACGAGGCAAGATGTGTCAG
This sequence comes from uncultured Porphyromonadaceae bacterium, assembly GCA_947174335.1. Classification (GTDB taxonomy): domain Bacteria; phylum Bacteroidota; class Bacteroidia; order Bacteroidales; family Muribaculaceae; genus CAJUPY01. Next base: position 17,963 of record CAMWIM010000038.1, read on the forward strand.
AGGTTGCACCAACGAGGTCGCCTGAAAGTTTGATGTTCCAGCCGGTGATTTTAGCGAGGGCTGCAACACATTTTTCAGCATATCCGGGTTCGGCGCAGATACCTGTACCGATAGCAGTAGCACCCATATTAACGGTTAAGAAATCTTCAGCAGCCTCGTTGAGGTGTTTGATTTCGTCGTTAAGAATGCTTGCAAAACCGTTGAAAGTCTGACCGAGAGTCATAGGCACAGCGTCTTCGAGCTGAGTACGACCCATCTTGATGATATTCTTAAATTCCTCACCTTTTTTACGGAAAGCTTCGATCAACACTTTGAAGTGCTCAACAAAACGAAGGTGAGAGAAGTACATGCCGATGTGGATTGCTGTCGGATAAGCATCGTTTGTTGACTGAGCGCAATTGACATGGTCGTTGGGTGAGCAATACTGGTATTCGCCACGTTTGTGACCCATGATTTCAAGAGCACGGTTAGCGATAACCTCGTTTGCATTCATGTTGGTGGTTGTACCTGCACCTCCCTGAATCATATCGATAGGAAATTGTTCGTGATGCTTGCCGTCAAGGATTTCCTGACAAGCTTGAACGATTGCATCATGCAGTTCCTTGGTTAAAAGACCAAGCTCATAGTTGGCATTGGCGGCAGCCATTTTTGTGATGGCAAGACCTTTGATAAAAGCGGGGTATTCATTCAGATGAAACTTTGAAATTTCAAAGTTTTCGATACCGCGAAGAGTCTGAACTCCATAAAGAGCTGATTCTGGTACCTCACGAGCGCCGATAAGGTCGCTTTCAGTGCGGAATTTTTCTGTCATATTTTTCAAATTTTAGGGTATTTATAAGGTTAAATTTCTAAAGGTCTTGCAAATGTAAAAATTATTCCATTACTTTGGCGTTAATTTTAGTTAATTTAAATGGAACATGTTTTTTATCATAAATTTACAACATTATCACTTTGGTTATTGTTTATATAATATGTATAACAAATTGCAAAAATTTAATATAGAAATATGAAAAATTCAGCGTCAGTTTTGACAAACTTCATCCTGATTGTTTTAGGTGTAATTATGTGCTTGATCAACAATCACCCTAATATTGATCATACAATCGTCAGAATCATTGGCTCGGCATTTTTAATCGCCGGGGTTATCAATATATTTATAATGATAAACCACAGTAGCAAACATAAAGGCAACGCCTTTTCAAGAATATCGGGCTGGGTATCGGGAATCGGTGGCGGTTTGATTGGACTTGCAATGATTTTCAATCCGCCGTTCTTTGCTACTGTTCTTGTTTATCTTTTTGCCCTGATACTTATTTTAGGTGGTATATTCCAGATTTGCGTGATGATCTGGGGCTATAAAGAAGCTCAATTGTCGGGCTGGCTTTATATCGTTCCGATCATGTTGATTGTCGGCGGTATTATAATGATGTGTAGCGACTCGCTTCTTGTCAATGTTCCTCTGATGATTATAATAACCGGCGTCGGAATGATTTTATTCGGGCTCAATTCATTCTTCGCGATGGGAGCCGCCGCCGCAGCTTCTCATTCCAATAAGCCTGAAGAGTCAGCTCACGAGCTTGAGCCCGCCAAAGAAACAAAACAGATTGAGGAATCAACCGGTGAGTAACCGGTTAATCACGGATTTAACAAATCGGGGTTGAAAAAATCTATAACATCGCGCGCCATTTCCAAAGCATGGCATGCGTTGCTTTCGGGATTGATGGCTACAGCGTGTTCATAATCGGTTATAGCCTGAGAATGTAATCCCTTGCGCCAATTTATTTTACCCCTATAAAAATAGAGTAAATCGAGATTTTCGCCACCTTGACTGATTTTCTCATTAATCTGACCGAGGGCTTCATCAAGACGATTTTTAGATAAAAGCGTTTCTAACTCTTTAATTTCATTCATTTGCATATACTATATTTGCATTTTCAATTCAAATTTAATATAAAATCAGCTCACATGCAAAATTCACGACATCTTTTTGTCGCCATGATATCGGCGGCGGCTCTATTGATTCCGGCTTGTTTATCAGCAACTCTTCCAACAGTTTCGCCCGTTAACTGCCAGGGCAGTCTTAAGCCCTATCCCGCTCCTGAAAAACTGAATACCTATCCCGATTCGCTGACTCCGGTTTTTATCAACCACGTCGGGCGGCACGGAGCCCGCTATCCTGCTGGGTCAGCCCATGCTTTAGGTTTGATGAAACTGCTCAATCGAGCTGACTCGCTCGGTACAATCACACCGCTCGGTTGTCAACTAAAGGCGATTACAGCCGAGGTTATCAAACAATCGACCGGACGTTGGGGGGCACTCGACTCGCTCGGAATGGCTGAACACCGAGGAATCGCTTCCCGAATGGTTAAAACATTCCCTTCCCTTTTCAAAGGAAAAGATATTAATGCTATCTCTTCTTACTCGCCCAGAGCAATGATGAGCATGTTCTCGTTTGTTCATGAAATTGACAATCTTGACAATACGTCGGAAATTGCAACACTCACCGGTCGAAGCACCTCTCCGCTCATGCGCTTTTTTGATGTTAACCAAAGCTATATCTCATTCATAAAAAACAAAGAATGGGAGAAACCATATAAAGAATATATCAAAAAAACAATTCCACTTGACCCGATTTATCGTGTTGTGGGTAAGCGATATAAATTTGAATCGGACGACGATGCCCGCGATGCCGCACTACTTGAATATTATGTGTTAGCAGGTCTTAGCGCAATGTCAATGCCGGCTGACGGTCCACATTTTTTCTCCGACAAAGAATACACCGCTCTTTGGTCATGTTTCAACCTGCGTCAATATCTGCAACGTACCGCAACATCGGTTTCTACAATCCCCGCTGATATCGCATCGCCGCTCCTTCAGGATTTAATCGTCTCTACCGACCTTTTCATCATGAAACCGAGCGCCCGAACCACAACTGTCCAACTACGTTTTGGTCACGCCGAGACACTGATGCCACTGCTTTCATTGATGAAAGTTCCCGGCTGCAACTACTACACCGATGAGTTTGAAACCGTTGCCCAAAACTGGCAGGATTTCTATGTTGTCCCGATGGCGGCAAACCTCCAGATGATATTGTTCCAAGCTAAAAAATCAGGGAAATATTATGTCGCGACGCTTCTTAACGAGCATCCCGTAAATCTCATTCCGGGGCAACCGACAATCATCCCTTGGGAGATGGCTCGCGAATATCTCATAAAATGTATTCCCTGATTATTGAAATTTTTTTGATCTATTGTTGAACCTTTTTAAACTATTTCGTGTTATAAAATCGAAAACCTTTTTTCTACAATTACGAGTCTATTAATAACCACAAAAACCTCAGTGATTTACCCCTATGAAAACAATCAAAAGCATAGCTGTATCACTCTTTTTGTCAGTTTGGAGCTTTAACACATTTGCAGCTCAACCGGTCAATAACGACCAAAAGACCCTAATTAAACAATTAAACAATTCTGATTTAATTGTTGAAAACCGACTTTACGACACATCTTCCGATCAGCTTGTAATAGCTGCCGGAATGGAACTTCTCTTTAGCGACGAACTCGACAACGAATTATCGATTATCACAGGAGACCTCATCGCTACAGCAAAAAAATTTCTCGGAACGCAATATCGCAGCGGTGGTAAAACACCTGCCGGATTTGACTGCTCAGGATTTACAAGCTTTATATTCAATCAATTCGGGTATAAACTTGCAGCCTCATCAAGCGCACAATTTAATGATGGAAAACAAATTAATAAACACGAGATAATCCCCGGTGATCTTCTATTTTTTAACGGTCGCGAAATAGGATCACGCATCGGACATGTCGGTATAGCAATTTCCGAGCCTGACGATAAAGGTGTGGTAACATTCATTCATTCGGCATCGAGTGGAGGAATACGCATTGACAAAACTTCATCGCCCTACTATAACATACGCTACAAAGGCGCTCGCCGCGTTATTCTTTAAGCAGAAAAACTAAAATATCTTTGATAATAGCGTAACATTCAAAATAATTTATTAACTTTGCACCCACAAAAGCCCTGATGGCGGAATCGGTAGACGCGCTGGTCTCAAACACCAGTGGAGCAATCCGTGCCGGTTCGACCCCGGCTCAGGGTACTGAA
>CAMWIM010000039.1 GCA_947174335.1 uncultured Porphyromonadaceae bacterium
CGTAGGAATCTGTATCTGTTACCGTCCTACTGCTTGAGGCTTCTCGCATTGCCCATTAGATGTCGGACGGCAACTGCAGAGACCCACGCCAGTATATGCAATCAACACATCTGACAACATCTCTCGCGAGACATAAGCCAAATGCATAATATTACATTACCACGGGCATCTACCGTTGCTCAATCCTTGACATCTAATTGAAAAGTTTGCGAGAAATTTCAAGCAGTCAAGAATCAGCGCGGATAAACGCTTTTTATATATACACCCCGTCCCACTTACCCCCGACCGGGAGTCGGTTCAAAAGAACCTTTCCCCAACTGGCGTGAGCAATAAAACGGTCTGCAATGCAAAATTACAAAAATTTTTTCTAATTGTTTAAAAAAGGTGTGTTTTAAAATAAAGATTTAACGTACGTCCAATGTTTTATTGTGTAGTTCAACATCTTCGACGTTGGCACATAAGATATGACATTATACTCTCAGCCAAGGCTCTTCGAGCCATGACTGAGTTAACGATAATTCTTCATCTTCGATGAAGTTGCCCGGCTAATTATATCAATGTCTGTAGGGATGCTCCCCGGAGCATCCGTTTCTATATGATTAAGAGTTTGTCGAAGACGATGAACTCTTGCAAAAATGAGTCGATGAAACAGATAATGAGTGTTACTTTATTAATCTGTTTATTTACAGTGAAATAAAAAGGGGAGAGTGACATTATTGTCACTCATCCCCAAATTTAGAGAGTTGAAACTATCGTTTAATATTTCTGATAATGGACGTTTTCGGGATTCCATTTGTCTTTTGGAGCAGGGTTATCAGCGGGATGACCAAGTGTGATAAGACTCAGGGGAGTTACCGCCCCGGGGATAGAAAGAACTCTTTTTACACCGGGGATTACGTTTGGATTGGGATAGACTCCGCACCAAACAGCTCCGAGACCGTATGCGTGAGCGGCAAGCAAAATATTTTCAGTGGCAGCAGAGCAGTCCTGAATCCAGTAATCGCGACCAAATCCGTCGAGTGCTTTCTCCATTTCGCCACATACAACGATAGCGGCTGTTGCAGTTGCCAAATTTGAATAGGGGTGAACATTCATCAGTGAATCAAGCACTTCACGTTCAGTTACAACGATAAATGACCATGGCTGTTTGTTGACCGCAGTCGGAGCCGCCATACCTGCCTTGACGAGCGATGTTAGCGTATCGGCGCCAATAGGTTGATTGGTAAATTTACGGATGCTTGTGCGAGTCATAATATTGTTGATGACCGCTGCTGTGTTGTTCGATTGGTTGTCGTTGTCCGATGCCTTTTCGCTGCAAGCAGTTGAAAGCAAGAGCACCGAAGCCAAAGCTGTAAAAAGAATCTTTTTCATTTTTTGTTTAATTTATAAATTGAATACTATTTATAAGAAAAGAGTCATATATGTTGGTAGATAGATTGTGTTCCCTTCTTTGCGCAAATCCTTGGTATAGATAAGGTATCTTTTATTTATACGAGAGGAAAATCTTTCGCAAAACAGGTCAAGTGACTTGTGGGTTTTATATCCAGAAGACTTTACCTCTATTGGATCTATCTTTGTGCCATTAGAAAGTAGAAAGTCAATTTCATATAGATGGTTGCTCGTTTCTGATGACCATGTATAATAATAAAGTTCATTTCCATTTGCCTTTAACATTTGGGCAACTACATTCTCATAAACATAGCCAAGATCTGCACTAAGTTTATCAGACAGCAGCTTTTCGTATATTATGTTTTCTGTAAAATTCTTATCCCAGAATGCAAGAGTAATGAACAAGCCGGTGTCACATAGATACATCTTGAATCTATCAGTCGATCGATGTAGTGCCATACCGACATTCGGGTCATTAGCATGATAGGCGATATTAACCACCATTGAATCTTGCATATCATATATTTGTTCTCTCAGTCTATTAAGTCGTCCTCCATCGGTAGCTGAAGTAACTTGATATCTGATATAATTATTTGCCAATTGAGATGGAATAGCCATAAACATTTTGGATGTATTGCCCGTCGGGTCAATTTTGATAAAATCTTGTTCATACAGCTTGATTATGGAGCGTTTTACTGTGTCAACTTTCTCCATATTATTTGTTTCAAGATATGTTTTTACAGCCTGTGGCATTCCACCGATAAGCATATATAACCGAAACCGTTTCATTTCATTTCGATTGCCGGAATCTCCCAGTCCTTTACAAGTCTCAAAAAACTTATGAAGCATGGGTATAGCTACATTATTACCAATTGCCCAATTAAATTCTTCATAATCCATTGGAAAAAGGCATAAGTCATATTCTTCACTTGGTATTAAAATATCTTTTACATTCTGACGGATTGAAATAAGAGAGCCCGTTTCTATATAGTCATAACGACCATCTTCAACCAAATATTTAATTGATTGGCGTGCTTTTGGACAATTCTGAACTTCATCAAAAATAATTACGGATTTTCTTTCATACAATTCTACTCCAAATATCATTTGCAATCGCATAAAGAGATAGTCAAGATTTGATATATCATCAAACAGATCCCGAACTTCTTGTTTACAGCTTGTGAAGTCGATGGCTATATATGACTTATATTCCTTATTAGCGAAGTCTCGTGCAAGCGTTGATTTACCGACTCGTCTCGCCCCTTTTATGAGTAGCGCCGTTTGTCCGCCTGACTCACGCTTCCATTGAAGCATATTGTTATATAGTTTTCTCTTGAAAATCATATCTTTACATAATTTATTTAGGTGCAAAGATAGTAAATTTGTCCCTCTCCCCCAAATTTTTTAGGTCGATTTTGTCCCTCTCCCCCAAATTTTTTAGGTCGATTTTGTCATTTTCCCCCAAATTTAAGCTGGTATAGTTTAACGATGAAAATCGAGTGTTAAGTTGAGCATTATGACTGATGCGCCCGAATAGGGATGGGAATATGACACGTCAACATTGAAGCCTTTGACTTTCAGACCTGCGCCGACAGCGAAGCCTGACAAAAAATTGCGGTCATAACCCGACATATCGGTATAAGTTTTATAGTTGTAGCCAACGGCGATATGGAATTTGTCAGACGGGATTATGTCAGCACCAAAAACGAGATGTCTCATCAGATTGGAGCCGAAGTTATCAACGACTTTTGGGTGACTGTTAATAGTTCCATCGCCTTGATTTATATAAGGTAAATGCCATTTCGTTAGATTAAAGGCTGTAACCGAGAATCTGACAGGAAATTGGGCAAACGATTGAGACCAGCCCAAACGGAAATCAACCGGCAGGCGATTATATTCACTTTCAAAGCGTTTTACTTGACCGCCAAGGTTGGCGATTACAGCCGAAAGGGATAAATCACGGTCTATGTCATAGTAGTTTACTCCAAGATCAACGCCAAGTGCCATAGCCCAATATTCGTCATACGAGCTGTAAATAGTTTTCAAAAGAAATCCGCCTCTGATTGTTTCGGAAAATTCACGGGTATAGCCTCCTGAAAACACGAAATCAGATGGTGAGACCGTTCCGAGAGCAACGCCGTTTTCATCATAACTGTCAATCTTACCGTAATTTAGGAAACGGACAGAAGCTTGCCAAGCTCCGATAAGTCCTGAACAATGAGTGTAAATAACTTCGCCGAAATTAATGCTGTTAAGATAGTGCATATAGCTCAATCCCAATTGGTTACTCATCTCACTGCCAAGTAATCCCGGATTTTGGTCAACAGTCATTATATTATCTTCGACCGTCGAGATATTCACGCTACCAAGCGAATGAATATGGCTCGAAGCCGACAAATCGAGAAACGAATAATGAGACTCGTCCCCGTATGACTTGTTGACTGTCACAGCCATTAGTAGGGCAGTGGTAATGAGAAACTTGCGGTTCATCTATATCTTGATTTCGGTAAAAGTCATGTTAAGCGCATTTACCAATAACATTCGTCGATCAAGCGTTTCCCCGGCTTTTGTAATTATTTTAATTACTTCTGTTGCCTGAATTGAGCCGATAATTCCGGGTAGAGGTCCAAGTACACCGCCCAGACTGCATGGTGTATAACCATCGGCGGGTGTGGCGTCAGGAAAAATGTCCCTATATTGGCTTTTTCCGGGCAATAGTGTCATTACCTGACCGTCAAAACCGCTGACTCCGCCCAAAACACATGGTTTTCCACATTCATTTGCAATGTCGGTCACCATGTATTTGGTTGAAGGATTGTCAGAGCCTTCAACTATAACATCATAGTTTTTGAATATCTCAGGAGCCTTCTCGGCTCGCAACAAACCTTCATGCGGCTCAACAATTATTTCGCTATTTATTGATGATAAACGCCGGGACAATACATTAACCTTTGATTTGCCAATATCTTCAATTGTAAAACCAAGTTGGCGTTGAAGGTTTGAAATATCTATTGTATCAAAATCACATATTCCGATATGTCCGACTCCCGAACCCGCCAGATACATTGCCACTATTGACCCGAGAGCTCCTGCACCTACAATCAAGACCGACGATTGCATAAGCATAATTTGCCCACTCTGTCCGATTTCAGGAAGTAGCAGGTTACGGCTATATCGGCGACGATTGTCACCGGAAAGTGATATATTGTCTGAAGTCATATTATTCAGTCAAATACAGAGTCCCAGTCTTTCCAAACGACATCATAGCCATTTGCCCGAATATCATCAGCAACCTGAACCGGTGTTCGCCCGTCGGTTACTTCAAATTGTTCGAGCGCACCTTGGTTAAGAGCATATCCTCCCGGTTCGGTGCGACTTCCGGCACTCATTGATGTAACGCCCAAAGATAGCATATTATTTCGAAATAATTCACTTTCTCGTGTAGAAAATGAAATATCGGCATCATGGTCAAAGATACGGAATGCAAATGTCAGCTGAGCAAGCTCGCGGTCACTCATCACCACGTTGGGATTAAAACCACTCTCTGACGGGCACATTCTCGGGAAATTCACACTATATCGGGTTCGCCAATATTTTTTCTGGAGGTAACGCAGATGTCGCGCAAGCATAGTCATGTCGGTTCGCCAGTCTTCAAGCCCGATGAGTACACCCATCCCAATCTTATGAACACCTGCCGCACCCATACGGTCATATCCGTTCAGTCGCCAGTCATAGACCGATTTCATTCCGCGCGGATGATAGTTTTTATATGTTTCACGGCGATAAGTTTCCTGAAAACAAACCACTCCGTTGAGTCCTGCCTTTACAAGGCGGATATATTGTTCGGTTTTCAAAGGCTGAACTTCGATTGTCAGGTTGTTAAAATATTGACGACAAACATTCAGTACATTCTCAAAATACTCTGTGCCACACAATGAAGGAAATTCACCGCTGACAATCAGCAGATTATCAAATGGGGCAAGTTCCTTTATTGCACGGCACTCCGCATCGACCTGTTCCATCGTAAGTACAGTACGCTCAAATTTATTGGCATGATTGAACCCGCAATAGACACAAGCATTTGAACAGGCATTGGAAACATACATTGGAATATACATTGAAATTGTATTTCCAAAACGCTCTCGTGTGAAATGTCGGCTAAGCTGTGCCATTTCTTCTATAAACCCGGCTCCGGCAGGAGATATCAACACCATAAAGTCCTCAGGTTCAAGGCGCCGTGTATTTAGTCTTGCCTTTGACAAGACTCTTCTGACGTCATCTTCGGTCGTTGACATTATTTGATCGGTAGTCTCGTCCCAGTTCCACCGGTCGATAATATCGGCAAAACCATGTCCCCATGGCGATTTGTTTAATCCTTGCATTTTGATTCGATATTTTGAGAAATTCTCATTGCACAGAAATTTGGTCCGCACATTGTGCAGAAACGGTCATCGGCATCGGGCGCGTTACGTCGGGATTCCATGTAAAAGCGGCGAGCCTTTTCAGGGTCGAGCGACAAATTGAACTGATCTTTCCATCTGAATTCATATCGGGCTTTGCTTAACGCATCATCGCGAATTGTCGCTCCCGGAAATCCTTTTGCAATATCGGCTGCATGAGCCGCTATCTTGTAGGCAATCACACCTTCGCGAACATCTTCAAGATTGGGTAATGACAAATGTTCCTTTGGGGTGACATAACATATCATCGCTGTACCCAGTGTTGCGATATTAGCCGCACCGATAGCCGATGTGATATGGTCATAACCCGGTGCAATATCGGTTGTTATAGGTCCAAGAGTATAGAATGGTGCTTCATGACACGACTTTAACTGACGTTCCATGTTAACGGCAATCTTATTCATCGGAACGTGTCCCGGTCCTTCGATAAGCACCTGAACATCATGAGCCCACGCCTTTTCAGTTAATTCGCCGAGAACATCCAGCTCCAAAAACTGACAATGATCGTTTGCGTCATGGGTTGAACCCGGACGCATGCCGTCGCCAAGCGATACAGCTACATCATAACGGTTTAATATCTCACATATTTCGTCAAAATGGGTGTAAAGAAAGTTCTCACTGTTGTGTATCACACACCATTGTGTCATAATTGATCCTCCGCGCGAAACACATCCGGTTAACCTTTGACCGACATATTTTGCGTGCTCATGCAATACTCCGGCATGGATTGTGAAATAGTCAACTCCTTGTTCACATTGTTCTATCAATGTGTCTCGGTATATTTCCCACGTAAGCTGTGAAACGTCGCCGTCAACTTTCTCAAGTGCCTGATAAATCGGAACTGTACCGACCGGGACAGGGCAGTTGCGTATAATCCATTCTCGTGTTTCATGAATGTTATCTCCGGTTGACAAATCCATTAACGTGTCTCCGCCCCAATAACAGCTCCAAACAGCTTTGGCAACCTCTTCTTCAATTCCTGACGACAGTGCGGAATTTCCAATATTGGTATTCAATTTTACCGAAAATGCACGGCCAATAATCATTGGTTCTGCCTCAGGGTGATTTATATTTGCAGGGATTATCGCTCTTCCGGCTGCGATTTCATCCCTGACAAATTTAGGGGTTATATATGTCTCGATGCCTCTTGCCTCATTATCAAGGTTTTCCCTTATGGCTACATATTCCATTTCAGGTGTGATTTCTCCGCGACGAGCATAGTGCATCTGAGTAACACGCTTGCCTTCTTTGGCGACTTTCGGAGAATGAAGCTTGGGAAATCTTATTGAATCAAGCGATTTATCGGCAAGACGTTGACGTCCGTAGTCACTCGTTAACTCTTTAAGTTCCTTCGTATCACCACGTTGCTCTATCCACTCTTGTCTTATTCGGGGGAGTCCCTCGTTAATATCCGTGACACAATCGGGGTCGGTAAACTGTCCGCTTGTGTCATAGACCGTAATTGGCTCATTGGGTTCTTCGTGACGCTTCCCGTCAACTATTGTAACTGTCGGATATTGCTTGATTTGGCGCATTGCAACTCTTATCTCGGGATAAATCTTACCTGTAACATATATCTTTTGAGAGTTGGGGTAATTTGACAAATCTATATTTGAAATTTTCATTATTATCAATGTTTATTTGTTTAGAAATGAGGTTAATGGACTTGAAGCAACAGCTGACGATGCTACTGCTCCCGGTCCGGCAAGATAAGCGATACGTCCGGCTTTAACTGCAAGGTCAAAGGCTTTAGCCATTTCTACAGGATTGTCTGCAACAGCAATAGCTGTATTGACCAACACGGCATCAGCACCCATCTCCATTGCTTCGGAAGCATGAGACGGTACTCCGATTCCGGCATCGACAATAACAGGGACATTACTCTGCTCAAGGATTATCTGTATAAAATCACGGGTCAATAGCCCTCGATTCGTTCCTATCGGTGCTCCAAGTGGCATTACAGCTGCTGCTCCGGCTTCTTCAAGTCGTTTGCAAAGAACAGGATCTGCCTGAATATAAGGTAAAACGATAAAGCCGTCGGCAGCAAGTTCTTCTGTTGCCCGCAAAGTCTCTACCGGGTCAGGGAGCAGATATTTTGGATCGGGATGTATTTCAAGTTTTATAAATTCGGTTCCGAATATCTCTCTGCTCAGTCGAGCCGCCATTACGGCTTCTTTGCTATCTCGCGCTCCCGACGTATTTGGTAATAACTGCACATTTTCACGATTGATATGGGTCAGCATGTCGTCGGTTGCTTCGTTTAACAAATTGACACGTTTCATCGCAACGGTTATCATCTGAGATTGAGATGCAAGCACAGCTTCAAGCATAACGTCGGGCGAACGGAATTTTCCGGTTCCGACAAACAGTCGCGAACTGAATTCACGATTGCCAATTTTTAAAATATCATTTTTATTTTCCATTGATTTATATGGTTTTATGATTTGTTGTTTAAAGTAACACTTCAATATTTGATTTTGATATAATCGTCTTCAATCCTATAACCGAAATTGGCGTATGCACTCCTGACAATTTTTGAAGTTGCCTCAATTGGTGATGGAGATTTGCCGATAGCGCCGCTGATTGCGACACCTCCATATTTGATTGAGGAAAGACGTTTGAAATCTTCTAAAGTCACACCACCGACTACCACTGCCGGCGGTACAAAGTCGAGTTTATCCATTGCTGATCTTATTTCGGCAAGTCCGTCGAATCCGAGCGTTGGAGCAAGTTTCTTTTTGGTTGAAGTAAATCTAAGCGGTCCCGTTCCGATATAATCTATATGGTCGCGATAATAGTTTGCAGCTGTTCTAAGATGCTCAACATTGTTAACCGTAAAACCTATTACCTTGTCTTCAGGCAATATATCACGGGCTTCAAGAGGGGAGAGGTCGGTCTGCCCGAGGTGTACGCCGGCAATTCCCTGAATATCAGCTGCAATCTCAACATGATCATCGACAATTAGTGTGCAACCATGATTCATAAACGATGGCGCAAGTTCAACGGCAACTTCTCTAACCGCTTCAACCGGCTGGTCTTTCATTCTTATTTGAACCCACTTGCAACCTCCGTTTAAAGCTGCCGATGCCAGTTTGATTGTTTCTTCAGGCGTTGAACCGCCTGTTATATACTGAACACGTGAATTGTGCATAGCCAGATAACGTATGAAGCTATCAAACGATTCTTTATCTCGCCACACTTCGCCTAAAAAGGCGGCTCCGGCAAATCCTGCCGCTCTAAGCGCAGGCAAACTGTTGAGTGTAACTCCACCCATAGCAACGATTTTCGTATTAAAAGACTTTAAATCAAGGCGATTCAAGTCAAATTTGGCTATATAACCCGGTTTGGAGATAGAGTCAAAAATTGGAGAAAGTGTTACGTACTCAAATCCGTGATATTTAGACACTTCATCAAGTGTATGACAACTTTTTGAAAGCGACGAGAGAGGTACTCCGCCAACTGTGATATTACGCGAATTAAGTTGAAATCCGGTTTTAAACGCTCGTGCCAGTCCGGGATAATCGTGCAATTTAATGCGACTCATAAACTCCGGACGTATATCCTCAAGTAAATCAGCCACATATCGTTCACCAATATCTGGTTTACGGATACTCACGATATCTGTACCGGCTGCAAGAAGTCTTTCAATCTTATTTGCTTCATTGTCAATCGGTTCGGGAGCTGTCACAACAACTATTTTGAAATCATCCTCCATAAGCTGCTTTGATTATGACAATATCACAAGAGGGGATTATAACATAATTATCCCATTCTTTTTTAGGCACTAACGACCCGTTTACTGCAACTGCAATCCCTGCACCGGTCTGATTGTCAGGGTAAAGCGTTTTTATAAGTTCGCTCATCGTTGTATTATCATCTATTACAAACGACTTGTCATTTACTTTAATTTCCATTGTTCTATTTGTTTAAATATATGATTTACAGGTCCGTAACCGCTACCAAATGAATACTCTGCACCTTTGGCGAGCGCACATTTCAGCCATTCAATCGCCTTGTTTACACTCGTTTCGATACCATAGCCCATTGCGAGAAAAGAGGCGATAGCTGACGATAACGTGCATCCCGTCCCGTGAGTATTTGACGTGCTTAATTTTTGATGGGTAATACAAATAGGCTCATGATTCTTATTCATCAAAAGCATATCGGTCACTGTGTCTGAATTGTTACCATGTCCGCCTTTCAAGAGAATATTAAAGGGATATTTCTCTTTTTCATCAAAGTATGACATTACATTTGAATGAGATAACCCAAACAACAATTCGCCCTCAGGCAGGTTGGGAGTTACAAGTGTTGAAAGCGGACACAGCAATGATTTGACAACTTCTTGAGTCTCGTTTGATGAGAAATCATGTCCTGAAGTCGACTTTAAAACAGGGTCTATCACGACATTTTTCAATTCATATTCTTTGATGGTCTCACCAATTATTTCTGCAATATCGGCGTTGGGAATCATTCCTATTTTCACTGCGTTAGGTGTAATATCGTCAAGTACAGCTTTAAGCTGCTCTTTTACAATATCAGATGACAATGCTTCTACGCTCCTTACGCCATGACTGTTCTGTGCCGTAACGGCTGTTATTACGCTCATCGCATAAACGCCCAAAGCACAACACGTTTTGATATCTGCTTGAATTCCGGCTCCTCCACTTGAATCTGAGCCGGCAATTGTCAGAACAATGTTATATTTTTTATCCATAAGACCTAATATATGACAAAACACGACCGACCGTTGCCGGCGTCATATATCCTCACTAAACTTTTGAGTATATGAGAATCTATTGACAGCACTGGCAACGGCCGGTCGAATGGCGTTGTCAATTCCTTAGCAGCATTACCTGCTCAGGTTCAATGGGTTTGATCTCAGCCTAAAACTTCATTTTTGAAAGAGTTGTTTTAAGCACCCCTAAGCCTTGTTGATATATGTTGTGACAAAATTAGACAAAAACATTGTCTTTACAAAATAAATAATAAAAAAACCGAAGATTACTCTTCGGCTCAATTTATATGTATTTTGTTTAAACTGTTATTCATCTTCATTTCTTGAGAGCAATCCAAGAAGTTTTGAACGTGAATTAACCATTATTTCGGTTGGCGTGTAATCGATATATCCATCTTCTTTCAAATGGTCAAGGGCTGCGACGAGCGATGAACGCTGAACGCCAAATAAAGAATATAAATCTCGCTGACGACATTGCATTACGATTTCTACGCCATCGCGTTGGGTAAGAGCTGCAATCCAGTAGGCGATTCGTTCTTCAAGACTACCGTTTGTCAATGCCAAAATTCCTTCAACCGATCTTTGAGAACTTGACGAAAGCAAATTCAAGTAGTTGAACATAAATATCTCATCAGAGGTAAGCATTGTCAAATAGTCTGATTTGGCAATCTGTAAAATACCGGTCGGACCGATAGCGATAACATCCGCCGGGTTATATGGTGAACGTCCAAACAAAAATTCGGGAGCGATAACCGACGGCGCATTAAGCGTTTGAGCAACTTTGAAGCGTTTGTCACCATTAGTAATGGTTGATCTTACACCACCCGATAATACAAACCGTATGTGGGTACAAGGTTCGCCTTCTCTTGCAATTTGCTGACCGTCAAGATATTTTAGAAAATGAAATTTTGTTTTTCCGACTATCTCAAGAATACGTGCACGACTAACCCCATTTAGTAATGGAAGGCTCATCAATATTTCATACATACTATCCATAATATATACTTTTTGCAAATTTTGATTATGTTTATTTGCTATTATTAAAACACTTAAAAGCTAAAAAAGTTAAAAATAAAATGTTAAATCTCTCCTTTTTTAGCTTTGAAATAGAGTTGCATGGAGTTGATTGTATTTTGCCATGCGACATAAGCTGCGGGTCCGATTGAAGTGATCGGATGGAAAAAGGTGAGTGTCATCCATATTGCAAGTACCGTATTTTTTTGTCCCAGTCCCTGAGCGCCTGCAATTTTGTCACCAAATCGTCGTCCCAATATTCTACCGATAAGAAATTGGGCACAACATACAAAAAGTGAGACTAAAGCTATGAGAACCATTTCTTTAACATTCTCGTGATGCTGAATTATGTAACTTACCGAATTTCCAACGACAATAAATAATGAAAATGCCCAGATATAGAACGACAAACTTTGGCGTCGACCGATTTCGGCGTGAACTCGTGGCGTAACTTTCATCATTATAAGTGCCAGCGCCAATGGTGCAAGTATAAGTGGTACAACTTTATATGATATGCTCATTGTTGTCGCCACAAATCCCATTTCAGAGTGGCTTCCCATCAGGGTGAAAAGCAACGGCGCAAGCAGCGCACATGCAAAATTGCTTATGATTGAGTATGTTGCCAGTCGCGGAACACTTCCTCCAAGCATACCTGTAATGACCGGTGCTGCAGTGGCGGTCGGGCAGAAAACACAGATAAATCCACCGATTGCAACATCTTTATCAAACGGTAACAAAGCAAAATAAACAAGCAAAGAACCCAATATTTGAACCGAAAGAAGCAACCATGAAAGCCCCGTCACCCTGAATTCATTGGGTTTTACTTTGCAAAATGTAATCAACAACATTATAAAAATAAGATATGGAGCTAATGGCTGAAGGTAGTGGATATAACTATGAAAAATTATACCACCAGCCATTGAAATCGGTAACATCCACGGTTTCAGTTTATTTCGTATGTCGCTCGCACTTATGCTCATTTCCTTTTTAGTTAAATTTTTTCGTAATACAAAATTAAAGTATTAATCTAAAACCGACTCTATTTGAATGGTTAATTTTGTTAAATATTTAGTCTTCATTAAACAAAATCAGCCGATAAAGCATTTATTTTGTAGATATCAACCAAAATTTAAGATTATGAAACTGAAAAAATTTTTAATGGCGATTGCACTGCCGGTCATTGCTTTAACTTTTGCTTCATGTAGCAATGATGATGACGACGATACTCCACTGTCTAAAGTTCCAACTCAATTTACCGAAGCATTCCAAAAACTCTATCCCGATGCTAAAGGCTTGAATGTAGAATGGGAAATCAAGGGTAATTATCGTGTGGCTGAATACGATCATAACAACAATATGATTGATACTGAAGTTTGGTTCAATAAAAATGCCGAACGAGTAATGGAACACAATGATTATGGCGAAAATCTGTTCTTCATTCCTGCTTCAATCAATGCAGCCATCGAAGCAACCCAATATGCCAAATTACCTTGGAGTCTTGGTGAAATTGATGAATATATAATGGCAAACGGAAATACCTATTATATGTTTGAAGCTAACGCAAAAGGCGAACCTGAAACACATATTATTATGAATGGTAATGGTGAAGTTTTGAATGTCGTTACAGGTAACGAACCAGACATCACTCCCGATTACCAATTCTAAATTAGTTAGAAAACTCAAAATACAGAAAAAGACGCTTTGGGGCGTCTTTTTTTATATCGGGTCAACATCATAATAGATGATTGACCTTTTTACGTCATTTGACATTAATATCAGCGAGTTAACCGTGTCGAGAAGCAATGTTTTCACTTTAACCATCGATGCATTAACTTCAACTTTGAGCATAATCCGTCGGATATACAACGATTGCACGCGACTCACCGGCGGCTCGTCAGGACCATTCACTCGGTTACCCAAGAGTTCACGTAGTCGGTCTGCAAGTAATTTGGCTGCAAAGTTAACCGACTTATAATCACGATTCTTTATGTAAATATTGACGATTCGTGTAAACGGTGGATAAAAATATCGTTTACGCTCTTCAATCTCGCTATCGTAAAATGCTTTATAGTCGTGTTGCTTAACATAGCTGAGCATCGGATGATTAGGCTGGTAGGTTTGAATTACGACCTCACCTTTCACATCGCCACGTCGGCCTGCTCGACCTGCCACTTGCTCAAGCATATTGAATGCCCGTTCCGAAGCCCTGAAATCGGGTAGATTTATTTGAGCATCGGCATTCATGACGGCTACGACACTGACATTGTCAAAGTCCAATCCCTTTGTAACCATCTGTGTACCGACAAGTATATCGGCTTTCCCTTCTGAAAACTCATTGATGATGCGTTGGTGTCCGTCTTTGTTTCTTGTCGTGTCAAGGTCCATTCTCAACACTCGTGCATTGTCAAATATCTCATTTACAGAACTTTCAATGCGCTCAGTTCCATAGCCGAATATCTCGATGCGTGCTTCGCCACACTGCGGACAGATGGTCGGAATAGTCCGTGTCGCCCCACAATAGTGGCAAACCAGCTGACCGGTAGAGCGGTGCACGGTCATTGAGACATCGCAGAAATCACATTTAGGAATCCATGCACAAGCCGTACATCTTGCTATCGGTGCAAATCCACGGCGATTTTGAAACATTATCGCCTGATGTTTCTCTGAAATGGCTTTATTGATTTTTCTAATTGTCGATAATGCCATCGGACCTCTCATCTCATTGTTTCGTCGGGCGGTAGTGAGATCAGTAATCGTTATTTCAGGCAAAACCGAATTTCCAAATCTCTCGGTCAATGAGACCAGACCGAATTTTCCGTTTAATGCCTTAAAATAACTTTCTATTGAGGGCGTTGCACTACCCAACAACGTTTTTGCTCCGTGAAGCGACGCGAGAACAATCGCTGCATCGCGGGCATTATATCGTGGAGCCGGGTCAACCTGTTTGTATGCCGGCTCATGTTCTTCATCAACAATAACCAATCCAAGTTGGCGGAATGGCAAAAATACAGCTGATCGCGCCCCGATAACCACACACGGATCTTGGTTTGCGAGCAATCTGTTCCAGATATCAACTCGCTCGCTATCAGTAAATTTAGAGTGATATATAAGGACCTTTTTACCAAACACATCCTGAAGGCGTGACGTCAGTTGGGTTGTCAGCGCAATTTCAGGCACAAGGAAAAATGCTCGGGACCCTTGACGTAACACATAGTCAATTAAATGTATATAAATTTCGGTTTTTCCGCTTGAAGTAACTCCGTGAAGCAATGTTACATCGTGATTATACCACGATTTATGTATTTCGTCAAGAGCATTTGCTTGAGCATCACTCAGTTTTGGCAATATTTCCGATGGCGAATCAATAAAATCAAATCGGTTTATCTTTGTTTTCTCAATTGAGAAGATACCTTTTTTGACCATTGTCATCAACGTTGAGTCGGTTGTTGATTCTGAGCGGTTTAACAACGCCTCTTTGCTGACACGTCGGGGTGGCGCGCCAAGTGTTTCAGGACGTGATAATTCAAGATAAGATAGTATCAATGACTCCTGACGCTGTTGTTTATTCGCCATTTTGAAGGCATCGGTCTGACTAACTACAAGTTTTACAAAATTGACAGTCCTGGCATGATAGCGTTCCACAAGTTTCTCGGCAACCGAAGCCGCGCCAATGGTTATAAGACGGTCAACAGCAGAAGTGATATTGCTGATTGCTAATTTTTTTTGAAGCTGATCAAGTGTCGTTGTTCCCGCAATTTTTATTTCGGCAAGCAAATTTTTGTCATTCTCGTTGAGCGACATTGCATCATCGATTTCAAATTCGGGTGATGCCGTGACCGTTGTAGTGCTCTCGATTTTCAATGCTGCCGGCAATGCCGCTTTCATGACATCGCCAATCGAGCAAAGATAATAGTCAGCCATCCAATTCCAGAATTTCAGTTGCGGATGACATAAAACCGGTTTTGTATCAAGAACTTGAACAATTTCCTTAGGCTCGACGTTATCAGGAGCTTTAACCGGGAAACCTACAACGATTGCCGTGTAGAATTTCTTTTGACCGAACGGCACAATAACCCTTGACCCCACTGCAATATTCTCATTTTGCAGCAGTTCGGGAACCGCGTATGTAAAAGTGGCATTCAGCGGCAGGGGCACTATGACTTCAAGCAATCGTTTCATTGGTATCACAAAGTTACAATCTTTTTATAGATTAATCAAATGTAAAAAAGTTATAAAGTGTCCGCAGGTGTACGGTTTTAGTATCCGAAAACGGACAATGTGTCCGAAATCGGACACTCATCAAAAATAATATCTATTGACAGTCAGCATTTTACAATTTTGGCACACTTTATGTTATAACTTTTGGCACAGTCATTAAAACAATAAATCAAAATATAAATGGACAGAGAAATTCCACAAAATGAAATTCAACGCCGTCGCCGGTTGACATATATTAAAATCGGTGGGGGAGTCATTGCAGCAATTATCTTAGTAATCATCATCGCTATGTCTTTGCAAAAAACTGTAAGAAATAGCGAAATTACTATTTCTGAGGTCAGTGTCGGGCTCATTGAAGCAACTGTAAACGCTCAGGGTGACGTTGTTCCGTCGTTTGAAGAAATTATTAACTCGCCGATTTCAACACGAATTATCGAGGTTTACAAACACGAGGGCGACACTGTCGGTGTCGGCACTCCGTTGTTGTTGCTCGACCTTCAATCGGCATCTACCCAGATTGAGAAGTTGCTTGACGAACGTCAGATGAAACATTATGAATTGGAACAGACTCGCCTGAACAATCATACCTATCTTTCAAATCTTGAAATGCAAATTAGGGTTAAGGAGATGGATGTCAACCGTAAACTTGTCGAGGTCGATAATGAACGCCGTCTTGATTCGCTCGGTTCTGGTACAGGCGATCGTGTACGTCAAGCCGAACTCGCGTACAACACCGGGAAACTCGAGCTTTCACAACTGCGTCAACAGCTGACTAATGAACGTTCGGTGCGCGATGCCTCTTATCGCATGAAAGAACTTGAAATGTCAATTTTTGATAAAAACCTTCAGGAACAGCGTCGCATTTTTGAGGATGCCCAGATTCGTTCGCCTCGCGCTGCGACTCTCACATATATTAATACTAATATCGGTCAGCAGATTTCGGCAGGCGAAAAAATTGCCGTAATCAGTGACCTTTCTCACTTTAGAATTGATGCCGAGATTGCTGATTCTTACAGCGGACTTGTCAATCCCGGTACTAAAGCTGATTTCCGCATAGGTCGACATACGTTTACCGGTCGTATCGGAAGCATAACTCCTCAATCAAAAAACGGTGTTACCGGCTTTACAATTATCCCCGACAAACAGGAATCATTCTTCCGTCCCGGTCAAAAAGCCGATGTATTTGTAGTTACAAGTGTTGAAGAAGAAGTAATTCGCATTCCCTACGGTCCCTATTACAAAGGTCCCGACGAATATGAATTATTTGTCCTCGACTCTGAAAATACGCTTGTCAAACACAAAGTTTCTCTTGGTGAGGGTAATTATCAGTGGATTAAAGTCGAATCGGGACTGAAACCGGGCGACCGTGTCGTTACCTCTGACATGAATGCTTTTACAAAGAATAATAAATTGAAAATCAAATAATAAATAAACTTATAACTCTACAATTATGTCTATCATTTCTTTACAAAACATCGAGAAAATTTATCGTACCGACGAGATAGAGACTTTGGCTCTTGAAAACGTTAACATTGAAATCAACAAAGGTGAATTTGTCAGCATTATGGGACCTTCGGGTTGTGGCAAATCTACACTTCTCAATATCATAGGTTTGCTTGATACTCCGACACGAGGTCAGGTAATTGTCAATGACGTTAACATTTCTACTCTCAACGATGCCTCAAAAGCTCATTTCCGTAACGCCAATCTCGGTTTCGTGTTCCAGAGTTTCCATCTCATTCCGTCGCTCAACGTCAGCGATAATGTCGAGCTACCGCTAATCTATCGCAAAGGACTTAGCGATTCCGAGCGCAAACGCCTTGTGTCAGAGGTGCTTGACAAAGTCGGATTGTCTCATCGTAAAAAACACATGCCCTCACAGCTTTCGGGTGGTCAGTGCCAGCGTGTGGCAATCGCTCGTGCAATCGTCGGCAATCCCGAGATAATTCTTGCCGATGAACCGACCGGTAACCTTGACTCTAAAATGGGTGCCGAAGTAATGGATATTCTTCACAATCTCAACAAAGTTGACGGTCGCACAATCGTTATGGTAACTCACAACGAACAGCAAGCTGCTCAGACTGACCGCATCATTAGATTCTTTGACGGACGTCAAGTTCAGTAATTCTCTCCGATTCAATTCATTACTAAAACTACTGAAAATGAAAGCAATAAAACAAATATTATATGATTTCCGTCATCAGTCGGTCATTTCTTGGGTAACTCTTTTGGGAACAATGCTCGCAGTTTTCCTAATTATGATTGTTGTGATGATGCAGCAAATTCAAATTGCCCCTTTTGCGCCTGAAAGCAATCGAGACCGTACACTTTATGGACGCTGGATGTTTGTAAAATATGGAGAAAGTGGAAGGTCGATATCTTCTTGTTTGAGTTATTCTATGGCTAAACAACTATATGATTCAATTCCCAATGTTGAAGCAATATCCTACGCATCTCAGTGGTCTGGTCAACTTGATGTTTCAGTAAAAGGAAAACTACCAAAAATCATTGATATTAAGAAAACTGATGATCAATATTGGAAGATATTCAATCATTCATTTATTAAAGGTAATCCTTTTGATAAAGCCCAATATGAGGCTGATATGAAAGTAGCAGTTATAACTGAAAGTTTGGCTCGTGAACTCTTTGAAACCACAGATGTTGTTAATCAGGATTTACTGATTCATCATCTTCCATACAAAATTATTGGCATAATTAAAGATGTATCATCCCTTGCCACTGAGGCTTACGGTCAAGTTTTTATTCCGCTATCTAATAAAGAAAAAGGAAGTAGAGATAAATATACAGGTTCCATAATGGCATATATTCTTGCAAAGACTCCTGAGGATATTCCTGCTATCAGAAGTGAAGTTGAACGACGTTATGCCGTTCTAAACTCCCAGGACAGGGGAGATGAATCTCAATTTATATATAACCAACAACCGTTCACTCAAGAAATGCTTGTTAACGAACATGGATCAAACAATCCTCCAGCTCATGAACAAGCACGAAAAAAACGATACTTTATATATGCGTTATTATTAATCGTTCCGGCAATTAATTTAAGTTCTATGACTCAAAGCCGTCTGCGCCGTCGAATTGGTGAATTTGGTGTCCGTAGAGCATTTGGATGTACCCGTGGTAAAATTATTTCAGACCTATTAACCGAGAATTTAATCTTGACTATTGCCGGCGGTATAATAGGATTAATTTTAAGCCTTGTGTTCACATATTTATTCTCTGATATAATCTTTATATCAAAATTTGATGATCGAAGTGCAGCATCTATGTATGTTACTCCTGAGATGGTCTTTAATTTATCGACATTCTTATGGACACTGTTCTTCTGCTTGGTCCTTAACGTATTAAGTGCCGGCATACCTGCATGGCGTGCAAGTCGTGTCAATCCGGTAGTGGCTATTAATATGGGTAACAAATAATTATCAACTCCACAAAAAATAAAAGAATGAAACGCAAATTATTAAAACAAATGTTAACCGAATGGCGTAGCAATATTTGGCTCATTGTGGAGCTGATAATTGTTGGTTCGGCTATGGCTGGAATTATGGCAATCTTATTCTATACATTAAATATAAGGCTCATGCCTTCAGGCTATGAAGTTAACGATACGTATATTGTTCAAATTGACAATATTGGTAGTGATAGTCCTGAGTATATCGAATATGAAGACAAAGTTACACAACGCAATGATGAAGTCTATCAATTAATGTCTCGTATTAGAGCCTTGCCTCAAGTCGAACTCCTTGGTTATGGCCAAAATGCTATGCCATTTAATGGTAGTTATTGGGGAAACTCAATTACAAATATCCAAGACAATGATACCACAATTTTTTATTTTAATTTTAGAACTGTAAGCCCTGAAATTCCAATTATACTAAATCTGAAAGGTTTAAATGGAGAAACACCACAACAATTATCTAAAATGATTGAAAACGGCGAAATAATCGTTACTAATCTTGAAAATGAAAAAAAACAGTACCCGGCAGATTATATTGGGCGCGAGTTTTCGCTTTATTACGATTCAATTCCATATCATTTGGGGGCTGTTATTCCCGGAATGAAGCGTTATGATTGTGAAGAACCGGGACCTGCACTATTTAAATCATATGAAAGGTCAGGTCAAAAAATTAGTAGACTCTCTGAGTTTATAGTTAAAATCAAACATGGCACTGATAAAGAATTTATAAAAAAAATAAAAGAGAATCCTTCTCAATGGAGAATTGGGAATATTGGCATTTTGGATGTTTCATCAATTGAAAAGCAAAGAGAACTTTTTAACCGTGAAGATAATCAGTCGATTATTGGTTTAGTTGTTTGCTGCTTATTCCTCCTGGTTTCAATATTCCTTGGTCAACTCGGAACATTCTGGTTCCGTACCGGTCAACGTACTGTTGAAATCGCTATCAGAATGGTTAATGGCGCAACCAATCGTCAAATTTTCAGAAGATTAATAACAGAAGGTATCATCTTATGGTCAGCTTCATTGCCATTTATTGCCGGAATAATGTATCTTGTAATTAAATATGATTTACTGTCTGATACAATTTATGACGATATAGTTAAATCTGTTGTTTACGGAACATTTATCTCAGTTGTCTTCCTTCTGATTATGATTATCGTGGGTATATTCTTCCCGGCACGTCGTGCAACCAAAATTAAACCTGCCATCGCTCTTAAAGACGAATAATAAAAATGATAAACAAGCTTCTAAAATTGATTTTTATGACAACCGCTTTTGCTGCCTTCGGGCAGCAAAAGATGGCTCTGTCTCTCGAAGATGCCATTGTTAGAGCACGTCTCAAAAGTGTTGATGCCGAGGTTGCTCTCGGTGAACTACGAAGTGCCTACTGGGAATATCGCACCTATCGTGCCGATTTGCTCCCTGAGGTTAATTTTGATGCAACAGTCCCTTCATATCATAAACAATATTCAACATATATGAATGACGAAGGTAACTATTCGTTTGTTCAGAATGATAATCTTCAAATTGACGGACAATTGTCGGTCGATCAGAAAATTTGGTTTACCGGTGGTACGATTTCATTAACTTCTCAGCTCGATTTCCTGAGACAGCTTGACGGTATAAAGTATAATCGTTTCATGACTGTTCCGGTTGCCTTGACCTTAAACCAACCTATATTTGGAGTCAATACAGTTAAGTGGAATCGTAAAATAGAACCTATCCGATATTCCGAAGCCAAAGCTAAGTTTCTCAGTGCTACTGAGGAAGTTGCAATGAAAGCTGTAAACTATTACTTTAATCTTTTGATGTCGCGCGAAAATCTTGCAATCGCTATTCAAAATCACGAAAATGCACAGCGTCTGTATCAGGTTGCCGTTGAAAAACGTACTATGGGACAAATCAGCAAGAATGATTTATTGCAGATGGAACTTAACTTGCTAAATGCAAAGAGTGACCTGACCGAATGTCAGAGTAATTTGAAAAGCAATATGTTCACGCTCCGCTCATTTCTCGATTTTAGCGAGGATGTCGATATAGAACCCGAAGTGCCGTCGGCTGTTCCCAATGTTGAAATTACATTTGACGATGCGCTAAACCGTGCTTTGGCAAACAATAAGTTCTCAAAAAATCTGAGACGTCGCCAACTCGAAGCCGAATATCAGGTTGCTCAGGCAAAAGGAAACATGAGGCAGATTTCCCTGTTCGCTCAAATAGGTTTTACAGGTGCCGACCATGAAATTTCGCCCGCATATTCAAACTTAAGAAGCAATCAAATTGTCGAACTTGGCGTGAAAATCCCGTTGATTGACTGGGGGAAGCGTCGCGGTGCTGTAAAAACGGCGCAGTCAAACCAACGTGTCGTTGAAAGCCGTTTGCGTCAGGAAACAATGAACTTCAATCAAGATTTGTTTGTATTGGTTGAACGTTTCACCAACCAGCGCGAGCAGCTCAACATTGCCCAACGTGCCGACACTATCGCAACCCAACGCTATCTGACAAACGTTGAAACATATCT
>CAMWIM010000040.1 GCA_947174335.1 uncultured Porphyromonadaceae bacterium
ATTCACTCCTGACTATGGTTAATTACGGAATGATTGCCTATAAGGTATATTCAAGTGTGAGATCTATTTTCAGAAAACGAAAATAAATCTGACACAAATAATGACGCGTCCTAAATAAGCGTTACAAAAAAATGCTTATTTATTAGACAAAATTAATACATTTTCCTGTCTCATCAAAGGGGTACCCCTTTGATGAGATTTTTTATATACTTTAATTTTTATTTTATTCTGCCGATGCATCATTTCAGGCGTAAGCAATTGGCAGGAGCAATGCGGTCTTCTTTGATTGTATATGCTGATTGCATCAGCAATAATTTTTCTCATGATCTCAATAGGATAATTATAATCCTCAAGAGTAAACTCCTGTTTGAGTATTCCGTTCACACGCTCTGCCACGGCATTGGCATAGGGGTCATATGATTCAGTCATAGATGTAGTGATTCCATATCTGCGCAGCCTCTTCTGATAAATGTCACTGCAATATTGTATTCCTCTGTCCGAGTGGTGGATCAGCGGAAGCCCGGGATAGGCTCGATTGGAATTGGCCATTTTTAATGCCCTTACAGAACCCTCCGTCCCCAGACTGGAGGACAAGTCGTATCCCATAATTTTTTTGGAGTATGCATCAGTTATCAGCGCCAAATACATATGATTGTTGCGGTGTCCGATATATGTAATATCGGATACCCACACCTGTTCGGGTCTGGTTATCTCCATATCCGCTATAAGATTTCTGTGTTTTCTGAATCTGTGGTGCGAGTTTGTGGTTGTCTGATATGAACGGATCGGTTTAACGAGCATGTGATTTGCACGCATTATGCTGAAAAGCATATCCCTGCCTACATGTAGTTCCCGCAGTCGTGGCTTAAGCATGAAGTACAACTTCCGGACACCTACGCGAGGCTGATATTGACGTTCTTGGTGAATCAGGCTGATCACCTCAGTCGCTCTGGCCTTGCTTTTTGCTTCTGTCCAGCATGCCCTGTAATATTTTTGTCTGCTGATGCCGAGCAGCTCACAAAGCGTACTTTTGGGCATTCCTTTTATCGCTTTGTATTGTTCGACTGCCCGGCGGAGGAGTTTTTTCTTATGTCTATCTTGAATTCTTTCTCCGCCATGTCTATCATCATGTCAAAGAATGCAACCTTATGATCACGCATATCCAGTTCATGACGCAGACGGTTGTTCTGTTGTTCAAGCACCTTAATCCGCTGCTCCAACTCCAACAATATTTGATCCTTGTTCTTTTCCATCGGGGTAGAAGTTTTATTTTGATGGTCAAAGTTACCAAATTTTCTTAACCACGTCGTTACTGTGGTCTCACTTTGTATACCATACTTGCGAGCTACTGCACAGACTCCGATACCAGTTTCTTCTACTTCGCGGACCACTGCCAGTTTAAAAGGCATCGGATAATCCTTTTGGGTCCGCTTAACATACTTGTTCTCTGTTCCTTTCATTTTCGTTATTTTTATATTGTAACGCTATTTTAGGACTTGACATAATAAGATATAAAAAAATAGCACCCCAAACGGGATGCTATTTTTTATTTACAGATTAATATCTTATTTTGCAAGACCACGGTTGCGAAGGAGAGCTGCCGGGGTCGGATCCTGACCTCGGAAGCGACGGTAGAGGACCATCGGATCCTCGCTACCACCTGCCTCAAGAATATTTTCTTTGAATGCTTTAGCAGTTGCAGGGTCAAAGACACCGTTTTGACGGAAGAGTTCAAAACCATCGGTATCAAGTACTTCAGCCCAAAGGTAAGTATAATAGCCTGAAGCATAGCCATCACTACCGAATATATGTTTGAAATAAGGACTGCGATAACGATACTGAACTTGAGCAGGTTTACCAAGTTTAGCCGATACTTCGTTTTCAAATGCTTTCACATCGATTGAATCACCTTCAGCCGGGTTTAATTTACCATATTGCAAGTCGAGAAGAGCTGCACCGGCAAGTTCGGTAGTTGTGAATCCCATGTTATGAGTTGAAGCGGCATTGAGTTTTTCAATCAAAGCATCGGGAATAACCTCACCTGTTTTATAATTATGAGCATAAACTTTGAGAAGTTCAGGTTCCATTGCCCAGTGTTCGTGAATTTGAGAAGGAAGTTCAACAAAATCACGGTCAACATTTGTTCCGGCTTGGCTACGGAGTGCTGCACGAGTGAGCATTCCGTGAAGTCCGTGTCCAAATTCATGGAACATGGTTTCAACCTCATCAAGAGTGAGAAGTGCGGGAGTGTCGCCGACAGGGCGAGAGAAGTTTCCTACATTATAAACAATAGGACGAACATCATTACCGTCTTCATCGACATAGGCACCTTTAAATTCGCTCATCCATGCACCCTGACGTTTTGAAGCGCGCGGGAAATAATCGGTCATGAATACAGCAACGTGGTTACCGTCATTGTCAGTTACATCATAGACCTTAACTTCGGGATTATATTTAGGAGCATCGGGCATTTCGGTGAAGTTCACGCCATACAGGCGTTTTGCCATTGTAAATATACCTTTGCGCACTGAATCTACAGCAAAATATTGTCGTACTTCGTTCTCGTCGAGGTCATATTTTTGTTTACGAACTTTTTCAGCGTAATAGTAGTAGTCGTAAGGCTCGATTTTGAAGCCTCCGTTTTCAGCGTCAACAACAGCCTGCATTTCGGCAACTTCTTCCTGAACTTTAGCAACTGCCGGAGTCCATATTTGCATTAGAAGGTCCTCAGCGTTTTTAACAGAACCTGCCATAACTTTAGAAGTCATGTATTCGCCATAATTTTCATAACCGAGAAGTTTTGCCTTTTGAGCACGGAGATGAAGAATTTTATTGATTACCGGACCGTTATCATATTTGCCTTCTGATGCAAGTGAAGTATAACCTTCATACATTTCGCGGCGAAGGTCACGGTCATCGGCATATTGAAGGACAGGCAGACGGCTGGGAGCATGAAGAGTGAACAACCATTTACCTTCCTGTCCGGCTTTCTTGGCTTCCTCGGCAGCAACATCGATATTGCTTTGGGGAAGACCCGACAAACGGCTTTCGTCGTCAACAATAATCTGGAATTCATTGGTAGCGTTCAACAGGTTTTTATTAAATTGCTGATAAAGACCGGTCAACTGAGTATTGATATCCATCAAACGAGCTTTATCTGCGTCGTTAAGAAGAGCACCGTTGCGGGTAAATGATTTATAGCTATGTTCAACCGCACGGCGACGGGGAGTGTCAAGATTGAGTGAATCGAGGTTGTCATAGAGATATTTAACACGCTCAAACAAAGCCGGATTCATTGAGATGCTATCAGAGTGCTGCGACAAAGCCGGCTCAAACTCTTCAGCTACGGCAACAAGTTCATCTGATGAATCACTTTCAGTGAGAGCATAGAACACGATTGCAACTTTATTGATAAGATTGCCGGCTTTCTCCATAGCGAGAATTGTATTCTCAAAAGTCGGAGTGTCGGGATTGTTTATGATTGAATCAATTTCAGCGTTGTGCTGAACAATACCTGCACGAAGTGCGGGCATATAGTCGTCAGGTGTAATCTGATCGAAAGGTGGAATTTCATACGGAGTTGTATATTCAGTCATAAAAGGATTTACATGATCCTTTTTTGAACATGAAGATACAATTGCTCCCATTCCGAGACATGACAATGCTGCCATTGCAATAAAACGAGTTTTCATGTTGATTGATATTATTTAATTAAAGTTATTCTTCAGCTGCAGCCACTTCGCTTTCAAGAGCTTCGGTGTTATCCTTGATATTGGGCTCTTCAAGACCATAATGTTTTTTCTTGTCAAGAGCCTTGAGATAGATTGCGAAAAGCAACGCAAGTATTCCGAAACAAGCAAAGATTATCATTGGAACTGTGTAGTTATAGTGAATGAAGAAGTTTTCGGGAGCTTCTTCACCAAGATTTTTCCATGTTTCGAGTTGAGCAAGTTCTTGCTGTACCACAGGATTGTTTGCATTGACACCATCAAGCACATAGCCAATCAAAAGTGGAACAAGGCAAAGTCCGATATTCTGTACCCAGAAAATCAAGCAATATGCACTACCAAGTACTTTTTCTTCGATAATCTTGGGGACTGAGGGCCAGAGAGCTGCTGGTACGAGAGCAAATGAAATACCAAGCACAACGATTGTAATGTAAGCCACCGCTTTACTGTGGGTTGCCGGAAGCACAAATGCAAACACAAGATGACATACAATCAGAAGCATTGCGCCATAAATGAGCATTGTCGCTCCCTTTCCTCTACGGTCAAGGAAGTTTCCGAGGAATACTGTAATTACAGCAGCACCTATCGGGAACCAGCGGAAAATATTTGAAGCCTCCTGAGCTGTAATGTCTCCGATATTACACTGCAACATTTCAGCACCATAAGCTTGGAACGGGAAGATTGCCGAATAATAGAGTACACAAAGAAGTGCAACAACCCAGAAAATACGACTTGAAAATATATTTTTAATATCAGATACTTTAAATTCTTCGTCTGATGATTCATCCCCTTTATTTTCTCCAAGTTGATGATCAAGACGAGTATCCATCACGCAGAATACAGAATATGTGATCAAACCGATGCAAACAAGAACTGTACAGAACGCAACCGGAGCAACTACAGTACCCCATGTGGCTGCAATCCATGGCGAAATAGAGAATATGGCAAACACGCCGACACGCGCAATAGCCATTTCCAATCCCATTGCAAGCGCCATCTCTTTTCCTTTAAACCATTTGGCGATAGATTTTGAAACAGTAGTTCCAGCCATTTCACAGCCACAGCCAAAAATCATAAAACCAAGAGATGCCATTTTTGCACTTGCCGGCATGGAGGTCCACCATGAATTTAACCATGTTTCAAGACCTGTGCCTACCATCCAGTCACTGATACCGTACAATTTGATACAAGCACCGATAACCATCAGAGAAGCCGATAACAAGCCGGTAAATCTGATTCCGGTCTTGTCAAGAATGAAACCGGCGATAATGAGGAAACCACATACATTCAGAATGTATTCAGCCGAACGATAAGTACCGTAAGCTGCTGAATTCCAACCGAGCTGAGGTTCAAGAAGACTCTTGAGAGGTGCCATTACATCGACAAACATGTAGGCAAAAAACATCATTGATGCGATTAGCACCAAAGCGGTCCAACGTGCCCATGCTTTATCATTGAGGAATGTTTGAACTTTTTGTTGCATTTTAGAAATTGTAAGAACGAATAATGATAATAGTTTATTTTTGTGCGCAAATTTACACAAAAGTTATCCAATAATAAAATATTTTTGTATCTTCGTGGTTTAAAATCGTAATTCATCTCATACATCCAATGATAACCGACCGCCCGTTTACATTTGACCGTGTTGTCAGACTACTTTTAGGAGCAGGACTTTTTATTTTAACGCTTTGGCTGATTAATTTGCTGAAAGATGTTTTACTTCCCTTTGTAGTCGCATGTTTAATTGCATATATTCTCGAACCGATGGTTCAATATAACCGTTCAATTTTACATCTTAAAGGTCGAACGCTCGCATCTATTGTCACTCTGTTTGAAATAACGACTTTATTGACAATATTATGCTATTTTTTTATCCCGATTATCATTAGAGAAGCCAACGACATCGCGAGTTTGATGAAAGATTACGCTTCGAGCGACGTTTCAATCCCATTTCTCCCTGCCGACCTCCATAAATTACTCAAGTCAAACATTAATTTTGAAGAAATTGCTCGTCGCTTGACACAACAAGACCTCCAAAACATTATGGACAACTCCCTTAGTTTTATTTCGGGAGGCGTAGGGGTAATAATGAGCATAGTTGAATGGTTGCTCGTTTTTCTCTACATCATTTTTATAATGATTGACTATGACAATCTGATGAGAGGATTCAGAATGTTGGTTCCGCCTAAATATCGCCGTCAAACATTCAAAATCGGCTATGATATCAAGCGAAGCATGAACCACTATTTTAGAGGTCAGGCTCTTATTGCTTGTATTGTCGCAGTCTGCTATTCCATCGGATTTTCAATTGTCGGAATTCCGATGGCTATCATTCTCGGAATCTTAGCCGGAATCTGTTTCATGGTCCCGTATATGGTTTATATTACATTGATACCGGTTACGCTTATCTGTCTTGTATGCTCGGTTGACATGAATATCGATTTTTGGCATCTGTGGTGGAAATGTATTGCAGTTTATGCATTCACCCAAGTATTGTCTGACATTATACTCACGCCCAAAATCATGGGTAAAGCAATGGGACTCAATCCGGCAATCATTCTTCTTTCTCTATCAATATGGGGAACACTTCTCGGAATTATCGGAATGATTATTGCCCTACCGTTAACAACGTTGATTATCAGCTATTATAACGAATATCTCATTAAACGTTCTCAGCGAGCCATACAAAAAACGTCTTCTCAAAACTGAAATAACAATAATTTATAATGCCCGATAAATATCTGAACGAAACCGAGGCAACTTTGCTACCCAAATTATATGCCGAGGTAATCAGACATAACCGAAATATCATATCAGCCGATGAAATCAGCCGGCTAAGGAAAACTATTGCCCAATCTGTCAAGGAAGGACATTATCAACGTGACAAGTACGGCATTAATCCGTTGATTCACAACCTGCAAACGATGCAAGCTCTTGCCGAGTCACTCAGTCCTGACCGAGAGATGGGTATTGCTATAATGCTCCGGACAACCGTCGTATCGGGATTTTTTTCAGTTGAAAAAATAGCCGAGACTTGGGGCGATGACATAGCTCATATTGTCAACGGACTCATCAAAGTTTCATCTTTATATAGTCATCGTGCAGCCGTCGAAAGTGATAATTTTCGCCGTCTGCTAATGACTTTTGCCGATGATATAAGAGTTATCATATTAATGATTGTTGACCGTCTTGTTTTGATGAGACGAATCAATCATCATCCCGACGAACAGTTTGTACGCGACGTGGCTTACGAAGCCAACTATCTTTATGCTCCCCTTGCCCACCGCCTTGGTCTTTATTATATAAAGTCTCAGCTCGAAGATATGTCGCTGAAATACAGCAATCGCGAGGTTTACAACGAAATTGCGGGAAAGCTCAATGAAACCAAAGCGGCACGCGACGAATATATCGCCCAATTCATTGCGCCTGTAAAAGAAAAATTAACTGCCGCAGGGTTGAATTTTGACATTAAAGGTCGCACCAAATCGATCTACTCGATTTGGAATAAAATGAAAAAGCAGCATAACGACATTGAGCATATCTATGACCTTTTTGCAATTAGAATCATAATTGATACTCCCCCTGAGAAAGAAAAATCTGATTGCTGGTTTGCTTATTCGGTAATAACCGATATGTACACGCCAAATACATCTCGACTAAAAGACTGGATTTCAATACCAAAGAGCAATGGATATGAGTCTCTTCATATAACCGTTAACGGTCCTGATAACCGATGGGTCGAAGTCCAGATAAGAACCCGTCGCATGGATCTCGTTGCTGAAAAAGGGTTGGCAGCCCACTGGCGATATAAAGGAATCAAGAGCGAAAGCAATCTTGACAATTGGATGAATAACATCCGTGACATTCTCGAAGCTGCTGAGACCGGACCGCTCCAGTTAATCAAAAACTTCAAAATGGATATTTATTCAAAAGAAGTTTTTGTATTCACACCTAAGGGAGACCTTTATAAACTGCCTGCCGGAGCCTCACTGCTCGATTTTGCGTTTCATATTCATTCAAAACTCGGCTGTATCTGTACCGGAGGAAAAGTCAATGGTAAAAATCAAAAAATAAACTATCGGCTCCAAAGTGGAGATACTGTCGAGATATTGACATCATCCCAACAATCGCCCAAACTCGACTGGCTTAACTTTATAGTGACTTCAAAAGCACGCAACAAAATTAAGCAAGCCATCAATGAGCGCAGCAATCGTGATTCAGAACTTGCACGCGAGCTTTTGCAGCGTCGTTTCAAAAACCGTAAGATTGAAATTGACGAGGCAATCATGATGAAACTGATTAAGAAGCTCGGCTATAAGACTGTGACACAATTTTATAGTGCGGTCAATGCCGGCGAACTTTCACCTGCTGATGTAATTGAACGTTATCTCGAACTTAAATCCACCTCTGAAACACAAGTCGGTCAGACAGTTTCGGCCGATGAGTTCGAGCTACAATCAGAAGAAAACAAAACACCGTCGTCTGACATTTTATATATCGGTTCCAATAACGTCAAAGGTATGAACTACCGCTTTGCCAAATGCTGCAATCCAATTTTTGGCGACAAAGTTTTTGGGTTTATATCCTCTGAGGGCGTTGTAAAAATTCACCGTACCGATTGCCCGAACGCAAGTAATATTCATGAGCGTTACCCCTACCGCCTTATACCCGTTAAATGGTCAGGCAAGATTGGCGAACAGTTTGGTGCCACACTCCGTATTGTCGGGAACGATGATATCGGTATTGTCACTAATATAACCTCAATAATTAATCGAGAAAAAACAATTTCGCTGCGCTCTATTGCAATTGACTCCAATGACGGACTCTTCCAAGGGCATCTTGTTGTTGGACTGACCGATACAGGCGCACTAAATAATCTGATTAAAAAAATTAAAACTATAAAAGGAGTAAAAGATGTTCAACGTCAAAACTAATTTCATCACTTTAGCAACAGCTTGCTTTGCTACAATTTCTTTTGTTTCGTGTAAATCTGACTCAACTATTGCAGCAGAGAAACTTGTTGAAAATGCACAATCGTTCATTGCCGACGGGAATCCGGCAAAGGCAATTCAAGCACTCGACTCACTATCAGCTCTCTATCCCGGAGAAATCGAAGCAGGTCGTCGGGCACTTGCACTTCGTCCCCAAGCAATTGAACAACTGACAATTACCGAAATCCAGACAACCGATAGCCTCATCGCAATATATTCAATTGAAAATCAAGAATATGTCAACTCAATTAAAAAAATCGATGACAAGGAATTGCTTGAACCCTATTATGTTGCCAAATCGGGCTACGACCCAGCGTTTATGAACAAAACCGCAATTCAGCCACGAGTTGACAACATCGGTCAGTTCTACATTCTTTCATCGGTAAACGGCAGCAAACTTCATCACAATTCAATAACTATCAAATCTAATGCCGGAGAGGTTTCTACCGAGACCGTGCCGTTTGACAGCGACTCTAATTTTGATATAGATGGAGCTGAGCTCGTAACATATTCGCCTCAAAGTTGTGACACAATCGGCTATTTTATAGCTCAAAATCCTGAAGCGACCTATACCGTTGTATTCAATGGCGAAAATGGCAAAAATATATCCAACAAACTATCGTCTGAACAGGTTAAAGGCATCATCGACTCATGGAAATATTCCCGTTCGATTGTGCAGGGTCGTGACCTGTCTGCTCGCAAACAAATGCTTGAACAACGACTGCAGATTGCCCGCGATCAAATTGCCCGCACCAAGTCTGAATAAGCCGTTAAGCCTAAAACTGCTGCCAATGAAATTGAATTAATTGGAATTTAGTCAATTTTCGATTAACTTTGCAGTTGAAAACATTGAGTTATTATCCTGACAAAAAATGAAAGAAAATACAATCGAACAATTTGATGCGGCAATCAAAGTGTGCCGTGATATATATGTTAAAAAACTTAAGGATTACGGTGCATCTTGGCGCATTATGCGACCGAGTTCAATTACTGACCAGATTTTCATAAAAGCCACACGCATCCGCACTCTTGAAACAACCGGAAATGCAATGGTTGATGAAGGTATCTTACCCGAATTTATCGCTATTGTAAACTATGGCATCATCGGATTGATTCAGCTCAAACTTGGGTTCAGCGACAAGAAAGATTTGTCGGTTGAGAAAGCCATTGAAGAGTATGACAAAGAAATGGACAAAACCCGTACTTTGATGATTGCCAAAAATCACGATTATAACGAAGCTTGGCGACTGATGAGAGTGACATCTTACACCGACTTGATTCTGACAAAGCTTCAGCGCACAAAAGAGATTGAGAAAAACGACGGTCACACTGAGATTTCTGAAGGTATAGACGCCAACTATATGGATATGGTCAACTATGCCATATTTGCAATTATTAAACTAACCGCTGAATAAATATGGAACTCTCGGCAAGAAAACGTTACCGACTCTTGATATTTACAGTCTTGGCATTACGACTTCTTGCCGGTGGACTTTTTATATTTTCAGGATTTGTCAAAGCAGTTGATCTTTGGGGCTTCATCTTTAAAATAGATGAATACTTTGCAATAGCTAATTTTGTTGCACCACGTTCGGTTTCGTTGGCAATCTCCCTCATTGTTGCCGGATTTGAGTTTGTCGGAGGTGTTCTGCTTCTGTCCGGTTCATATCGCCGTTGGTCAGTGATATTGATGACTGCACTGATGGCAGGATTTGATGTTTTGACTTTGTATCTTTGGATAACCGACCCGATTCCCGACTGCGGATGTTTTGGCGATGCATGGGTTTTGTCTAATGGAGTCACATTCCTTAAGAATGTTATTCTTACCGCCATGCTTGTATTCCTACTGTTTTATAACAAAAAGGTCAGATATGCACTCTTCAAACCTGCAGTTCAGTGGATTGCGATTGTGGCATCGGTCTATTATATCGTTAGTATTGCCATGGTTGGTTACAACGTGCAACCTCAAATTGATTTCAGACCATATCCTGTCGGACGACAACTCGTTGCTGACTCAGATGATATAGAAAACATAAAATATATTTATACCGACGGCAAAAATCAAAAAACATTTACAGCCGACAAACTCCCCGACGAAGGTTGGGAATTTGTATCGGTTGTAGAAGATTCTAACCACAGCGGTAATGATATATTTTCAGTTTACGACGGAGATGAGGATATTTCAGATGAAGTTTTCACTAAAGTTCCGCGGCACTTTTTACTCGTCATTCCCGAACTTAACCGTGCCGACATATCGTTTTCATACTTTGTAAACAACCTATACCGATTTTGTAAGAAAAACAATATCAAGTTCACGGCTCTTCTTGCCACTAACGAAGCCGGACTTGATCGCTGGCGAGATCTGTCACTTGCTTCATACGATTGTTTTACAGCCGAAGACACTTCGCTCAAAGAACTCTCGCGTGGAAACATGTCGCTCGTTTATCTCGAAAACGGCACTATCAAATGGAAGTCGACCGTGTCGTCGGTATATGATAAAGACATCGAAAAACTCGAAAAAAAATATGGAGCCGATTTTACCATGAAAATGGCTCCTACTCCAATATCAATTCCGCGCATGACCTTTTGGTACATCGTGATTCTCGCAATCTTAACGATGTCAAAAGCAATCATCAATTTTATTTATCAACTCAAAGCCAAAAGTATTAAAACAAATAAATAATTAACATGAAACTCACCTTTAATATTGACTACCATACAAACTGGGGCGAATCGCTTTTTGTTGTTGGAAACACTGACTTTCTTGGAGCAGGTAACGTTCATAAAGGAGTTAAAATGACTCTTGACGGTAGCAGCAACTGGACAGTGACTATCAATGTACCCTCTGCAAATTTTGACTATAACTATGTCGTAATTAACGATAACGGATTTGTAATCAACGAATGGGGACATCCCCGTCATTTCATTGCTACAAATGGAGTAACTGAATATATGCTTGTTGACAAATGGCAAGATATGCCGGCTGACAAGCCTTATTATTCATCAGCAATTGCCGACTGTTTGAACAACCGTGCCAAACGCGATACCCGTCCTGAACCTACTGCCGGACTTGTCACTGTTAAAGTTGAGGCACCAATGACTCCACCCGATTCAGTAGTTGCAATCTGTGGCGACAACGAAGCTCTCGGTAACTGGAATCCAAACAAAGCAATCGTGATGAGCGATGCCGATTTCCCGACTTGGAGCGTAAATCTTCCGGGGGTCGCATTTAGCAATTACGCTAACTTCAAGTTTATTATTCTCAAGAAAAAGACCGGCGAAGTTGTAACTTGGGAGGGTGGTGACAACCTTGTAATTACGCTGCCTAAGACCAATACTAAAACTGCGACAATAGTTTCAGGATTAAGATTTAACAACCCGATGTCGCAGTGGCGTGGAGCCGGTGTTGCAATACCGGTTTTCTCTATCCGCAGCAACGACGACTTTGGTGTCGGAGATTTCATCGATTTGAAAAAAATGGTCGATTGGGCTGCTTTGACCGGACAGAACTTCCTCCAGATTCTGCCTATCAATGACACAACGATGACCCATACATGGACCGACTCATACCCATATAACGCCAACTCTACATTTGCACTCCATCCGATGTATTTGAGAGTTGACCTCCTTGGCAAACTTGCCGATCCTAAACGTCAAAAATATTATGATGATTTGCGTAAAGAGCTAAACGCACTTCCGACAGTTGATTATGAACGTGTCAACAATGCCAAAACAGCTTATACACATGAAATATTCGCTCAGGAAGGTGCTAAAACTCTCAAATCAAAATCGTTCAAACAATTTGTTGAACGTAACAAAGAATGGCTCACTCCCTATGCCGCATTCTGTGTTCTCCGCGACATGAACGGAACACCCGACTTCAATAAATGGGGAGCCTATGCAAAATATACACCCGACTCAATCGAGTCTTTTGTCGAGAACCACAAAGATGAAATTAACTTTGTCTACTATCAGCAATATCATCTTGATGCACAGATGAAAGAGGTACGCAAATATGCCACTTCTCATCATGTTGCTATTAAAGGTGATATTCCAATCGGAATCTCGCGTACAAGTGTCGACGCTTGGATCACACCGCAACTCTTCAATATGAATTCACAAGCCGGTGCGCCACCAGATGATTTCTCGGTTCTCGGTCAAAACTGGGGATTCCCGACCTACAACTGGGAAGAAATGAATCGCGATGGTTTTGCATGGTGGAAAGCTCGCTTCAGAAAAATGAGCGAATATTTTGATGCATATCGCATCGACCATGTTCTCGGATTTTTCAGAATCTGGCAAATCCCGATGGACGCCGTTCACGGACTCCTCGGAGTTTTCAATCCGGCACTCCCCTTCACTCCAGATGAACTCTGTAACAACTACGATTTCTGGATTAACGTTGACCTCCAGACCAAGCCATATATTGCCGACTGGTTTATCGGTGATTTCTTTGGCGAATACACCGACGAAGTTAAACACATATACCTCAATCCGATCGGTGACGGACGTTATGAACTGAAACCCCAATTTTCAACCCAGCGCAAAGTTGCCGAATATTTCGGTTCTATCGAAAAGAACGATAAAAACACTCGTATCTGTGATGCTCTTCTCGGCTTGATTGACAACGTTCTATTTATCGAAGACCCCGAAGAAAAAGGCAAATATCATCCACGCATTTCGGCACATTATACCTATATCTATCGCTCACTCAACGACTACGAGAAATGGTGTTTCAATAGACTTTACGATGATTTCTACTATCATCGCCACAACGACTTCTGGTATGGTAAAGCTATGTGGAAACTTCCTCCATTGATTGAAGCGACCGATATGCTCACCTGTGCCGAAGACCTCGGTATGATTCCCGATTGTGTTCCCGCGGTAATGAATAAACTTGAGATTTTGACTCTCGACATTCAGCGTATGCCTAAAGATCCGAAAGCTGAATTCGGAAATACATGGGCTTATCCCTACTATTCAGTTTGTACCACCTCAACCCACGACATGGGTGGAATACGTCAATGGTGGGAAGAAGACCGCGAGAAAACCCAACACTTCTACAACAATGTATTGCATGAACATGGAGATGCACCATATTTTGCCGAACCGTGGATTTGTGAACGTATCGTAGATCTGCATCTCAAATCGCCGTCGATGCTCTGTATTCTCCCGTTAGCCGACTGGTTGTCAATCAGTGGCGAAATTAGACGTAATGACCCGCATGATGAGCAGATTAATGTGCCTGCAAACTCCCGTCACTATTGGCGTTACCGTATGCACATGACAATCGAACAACTTCTTGAAAACAAAAGATTTAACGATACGATTACGTCTTTAATCAAACATTCGGGTCGTTAAATTATAAAGAAACAGATTTCCTGCGATGCCATCAAATATACCTCCAAAAGCTTGGAATATAGAGAAGGTCAACAACCCGACCCAAATGTTTGCAATCGACTCGCTCGACTCACTGTCTGAGATAAAAAAGCCGATTACAAACAACACGATTTGGTCGGTAGTAACCATATCTGGGTCACTTACGCTTCAAATTGACGACAAGTCACTCGAAATGAGTCCGTCAACTTTGATGGTACTTGCGCCGGGGCATCTTATCAGCGATATATCAACAAGTGACGACTTCTCAGGTTTTGCAATCTATTCGACTCTAAGCAATCTTTCTGCCTTTTTGCCTGTTATGTCCCGTGTACTGGTATGCTATAAAGTATTTTTAGGCAATCCTGTCATACACATTGACAAGAACGAACTTGAAGATCAGATACTCTACTACAAGTTGCTAAAAAAGAAGACTGCCGAAAAAGACTCAATTCCATATTCTGAAATTGTCGTTGACAGTATTTGCCGGGCAATCATCTTTGAGACACTCAACCTCTATATAAAGCGACTTGATGCAGTTGAAAAAACTACAAAATCAACACGTTCCGAACAATTATTCTACCATTTCATAATGATGGTAGAAAATCGATTCAAGAAAACCCGTGTACTGAATGATTATGCCGAAGCCTTATGTATTTCGCCAAAACATCTTTCAGCACTGGTTAAGGAAGTGAGCGGTCGAACAGCCGGCTCATGGATTGACGCTTATGTAATTGCCGAAGCAAAACGCTTGTTAAGTTCAACAAAAATGTCGATTCTTGAAATATCTGAAGAACTCAATTTTGCCAATCAATCATTCTTCGGTAAATATTTCAAGAATCTGACCGGGCTATCGCCCTCCCAATTCAGGAATAGCCTGTAAAAACCTATTTGACTTATTAGTAATTAGTCCAATAAAAAAAGAGCCTGATTTCTCAGGCTCTTTTTTTATTTAATGACAATCTTTAGATTTTCATTTTCTTGGCAATTGCAGCAGGAATTGCATCACGATGAACAAGGATGTCCAAAGTTTTTGCAAGGAAGTAAGGTTCTGAAACATAGAAGTAACCACCATAAACCTGGTTTGTATCCCATGAGTTTTTAACCTTATAATATTTGTTACCTTTCTGGTCAACTGCTTTACCAACAATTACCATACCGTGGTCATCGGTAGTTTCCTGACGGTCAAACATATCCTGACGAGATTCCTGAGTAACAACGATTTCCTCAGTCGGACCGTTGATTTCGTTCTGAAGTTTCTGACGTTCGGTTTTGCTGAGTTTCACCCAACGAGCGAGTTCACTACCGGTCATATCTTCTTCAGTTTTTACTTTAGGAATGAGAGCATAACCGTCGTTATATTTGAATCCGGGTTCGCTGACGTCAGCAGCCCAAACGACAGTATAACCTTTGTCGATTGCATTGTCAACCATAGCTTTCATCTCTTCCATCGGAACGTTGTATGAAGGAGCCCAAAGCCAGTTGTCGGCAACCTCAACGGGGAACTGGGTGTAGAAAGGATGATGAGTAAACGAAGTTACCGAGATATAATCGGGTATGTTGAGTTTGAGTGATTCAGCGTAGGTTTTCGGAGTGTAAGTTTTGCCGTCAACAACAAATGTTTCGGGAACTTTGCCGAGATATGCATCAAGAATGCTTTCAAAACCTTGTTTCCAAGCGGTAGAAAGACGACGGTTGGGATTTTTGAGAACTGCATCAAGATAAGCTTTCAAAGCGGCAGCCATTTCATAGTGAGCGTGTTTGTCTTCACCATAGTTGAGACCTTGATAAACTTCTTCGGGAACAGCACCATAACGTTCCCAAACGTATGGAACATCGAGTGCGCTACCACCCTGAGCAAAGTTGATGTTACCACCTGTGCGGATATATTTGTCAGCTTTGTCGATATAGCACTGACGAACAGTGAACATTTCAGAAAGGTCAAGCGGTTTGCCACCTTTACGAATGATTTCATCTTCAAAGAAAGAAGTACCTGCAAAGCACCAGCATGTACCACTCTTATTCTGATTTTTTACCGATGTTGTTGGAAAGACTTTCACATCGGTGAAAGCAAATCCTTTGACAGTGTCGGGAGCTGATTTTTCCTGAGCTGAAACGTTAATGAGAGTTGCCAACGCAAGTGCTCCTGCAAGAAGATGTTTCATGATAAATTATTATGATTAAATGTTTATTATTGGTTTGTTTTGGCAAAGTTAATATTTTTTTTAATTATTCGGTAATTTTTTCCTGCTAAAAATTTTATTGCGATAACAGAAAGTCATCAGAATTAATATTAATGTTACAAATTCGGTTATGGGAATGGCAGCCCACATACCAAAAGTAGGGAAGAAATGTGACAATAAAAAGAACATCGGCACAAGGACTATTATACCTCTAATCAACGTGAAAAACAAGGCTCTCATCGATTTTTCGACACTCTGATAATAACCTATAAAGGCAATATTTAATGCAAAGAATAATGAAGCTGTTGCAAAAATCGGTAAACCTGTGATTGCCAATCGAGCTGCCTCACATTCGGGGTCAAGAAACATCGACACGATAAAACGTGCACCCAATCCAATTCCAACAGTCGCAACAACGCCACAACCGGCGGCAACGCATAGGCTCACTTTCAACGCCTGCTTCACCCGAATAAAATCATGCTTACCATAATTGACGCTGATTAGTGGCTGAGCCGACTGAGCGACTGCGTTATTAATCATAAATATGAGAGGAAAGAGATAACATGCTATCGAATAGGCAGCCACACCGTTCTCTCCAAACGAGCGCATAAACACGATGTTACCTGTAAACATCATCACCGACATTGCAATTTCAGTGATAAAAGCCGATGACCCGATCTTCATCTCCCGCCAAATCGAAGTCCAAAAGCCGGTTAAACGTGTTGTAAATTTTAAAATATAGGAACGGCGGAAGTATAGAACACACATCAATCCACCAACGACGCAGGCAAGCGATGTCGCAAATGCCGCCCCCATTACACCCATTCCGAGAGGAAACACAAACCACCAGTCAAGAATCATATTCAAGACCGCCGGAATGACGTTACACAGCATCGCATATTTTGGAGACCCGTCAAGACGAATAACCATCATACCGATACTCTGCCACATCAATGGAACAAGTCCAATCAATAAAAACAACAGATAGTCTGTCGCCTTGTCCAACAATATATCTGAGCAGCCCAAAAGTCGTGCGACCGATTCGTCAAAAAAGAAACAAACCACTATCAACACAACCATCATCAAAGTTGAAAATAAAAAGCCAGATGAAATAACAGAATTAGCTTTGTCAAATCGTTTTGAGGCAATGGCGATTCCTGCAAGAACCGATGACCCGATTCCAAACATCAGTCCCAATCCTGTTGTAACCATAAAAAGAGGGGCGATGATATTTACCGCCGCGATACCTTCCGGTCCGACACCGCGACCGACAAAAACGCCGTCGGCAATCGTAATCAAAGCATTGAAAATCATACCTAACAGAGTAGGGAAAAACAACTTTCTGAATAGAACCGGAATAGAACCTGTTCCATAATCAAGACCTGTTTTTACTGACTTATTTTCCATTATATGTAAAACTTATAGACATAAAAAAAGACCGGAAAGATGTCACTTCGGGCGCACCCGACATCTTATCCAGCCATATAGTTGCGACTATCGACCCTCCGATGATCACCACAAAGTTACAACAATTTTACAGAATAGGCAAATCATCCCCGAAAAGGAAACAATAAGATATTGATAATTAAAATTTATTTTGTAATTTTGCACTTGCAGATTACATCTCATCCCACGCCGGTAGGGCGAATTTTTTAAATTTAGCCTGTTAATGGCTAACCGGGAGGGACTGCAAGACATATTTTAGAAAGCGTTTATCCGCGCTGATTCTTGACGGCCTGAAATTCTCGCAAAATTTCAATCAATAGTCAAGGATTGAGCAACGGTAGATGCCCGTGGTTATGTAATATTATGCTTTCGGTATATTGTCTCGTGAGAGAAACTGCCGTTTGCTATGATTGCATATATTGGCGTGGGCTTCTGCAGTTGCCGTCCAACTATTGATGGGCAATGCGAGAAGCCCCAGGTCGTAGGACGGCAACCGATACAGATTCCTGCGCTTTTTTTCGTTTATAAACCAATCAATGCCAACGAGGGGATGACGATGGCAAACCTTACTAAAAATGAAAAAAGTCTTTTTTAAACCATGGATTGGAAAAGATTACCATTCAGGAGGAATCTTTGGCAAGAAGATTCTTGTTGTAGGAAAGGGACACATCTGTAAAGAGTGTAAAGAAGAAAGATGTTATGGATGTGGCGATGTAAATAATGCCGGCGAATGTGCCGATTTTACTACAAATGACTGTATAAAAGTCATTCTTGATGGTAAAAGAAATAACTGGACCGGTTCATTTCGTAAATTTGAAAACTCACTTGTTAATCACGAAACTAACCTTGAAGAAAGCAAATCAATTTGGAATTCAATTGCTTTTTACAACTATCTTCAAAAACCAATGAGAGCTTCACGTACTAAAATTAGCTATGATGAGTTCAAAAATTCAGAAGATGCATTCTTTGAAGTAATTGACGAACTTCAACCTCAATTAATTATTGTTTGGGGTGTAACAGACATGTATTATAATATGCCCGGCGGAAAAAGATGGCAAACCGGAGACAAACTTATTGTAGATGGCTATAGCGTCAAAAACGGATATTTTCGTCTTGCAAATGGGAAGAAAGCAAGAGTATTGTGGGTATATGATCCATCTACAGGCTATTCTTATGATAAATGGCATAAAGTAATTAAAACAGAATTATAATAATCAGTATGAAAAAATTTCTATATACGCTTTTATCCCTCTCTATAGTTATTTTATCGGGGTGCA
Organism: uncultured Porphyromonadaceae bacterium; assembly: GCA_947174335.1. GTDB lineage: Bacteria > Bacteroidota > Bacteroidia > Bacteroidales > Muribaculaceae > CAJUPY01. Next base: position 19,002 of record CAMWIM010000040.1, read on the forward strand.
GTAAAAAGGACAAAGAACTTGATTTTTTAAAAGTAACAAGCGGATTGACCTATACCGTTGAAGCTGCCGGTGGAATGGTTAATGTCAATGTCGAAACAAATACCGATTATTTTGTTTCGATCCCCGATGATGCTAAAAATTGGATTAGCGTTATTGGTTCACGAGCTACAATGCAAGATGTTTTCACATTAAGCATCTCGCCAAACAACACTGCTTACCGAACCGCTAAAATCTCTCTAAAAAATAAATCGGGAGAGGTATTAGCCAATATCCAAATTTCGCAAGATGTTCTAAATACAGACTGGATTGATTCTGAGTTTGCGAAGGTACTCGAAAATAGAGGATACATAAAAAATGCTTCTACTGTTACAATAAAAGAGGTAGAGCAACTTACAAAAATTGATGTCTCAGGAACTGACTATTCAGGAACTATTAAATCAATGAAAGGATTGGAGTATTTCGTTAATTTGGAAGAATTAAACTGTAATTCGAATATTTTGACTGAACTCAATGTTTCATCTCTGAAAAAATTAAAAGTTTTAGACTGCTCTATTAATTATTCTCTTACATCAATTAATATCTCTCAAAATACAGCACTAACACATTTCATCTGTGAATGGTGTCCAATCACATCGATTGATATTTCCCACAATATAGTATTAACCCATTTGGATTTGCGAGGAACATCGCAAATCACTAAGTTGGATGTTTCTAAAAATATAGCTTTGACATATTTGGTTTGTACCGATAATCAGGTTTCTTCTCTAGATGTATCAAGTTGTTCAAAGCTGAATCATCTGTGGTGTGCTAATTGTAAATTAACGAAATTGGATATTTCTAAAAATACATTACTAACCACATTATGGTGCGATAATAACCTCCTCACAACTTTAGATGTTTCAAAAAATCCATTATTAAATTCTCTAAACTGTACTGGTAATCAATTGGAGGTTCTTAATCTATCATTTAACCCTAATATTGGAGCTTTGGAGTGTCAAATGGAATCGCTTAAAACATTATACCTAAAAAAAGGTCATCAAATAGATGGCATAACCTTTAATCGTGAATTTAATCGTATTAACCCAAATACAGAAATCATATATAACGACTAAGAATTAAAAAATCGGATAATTAAACTCATTTAATATATGAATAAATTTATATTCCCACTCGTCCTACTTTGTGTCATTATTTTAACAAGTTGTCATAAAGAAAAAGAAGAAGAATTTATACGAGTAACAAGCGGATTAACATACACAATTGATGCTATTGGGGAAATCGTTGATATAAATGTAGAAACAAATACAAATTATTTCGTCTCTATTCCCGATGATGCTAAAAGTTGGATTAGCGTTGTTGGTTCACGAGCTACAATGCAAGATGTTTTCACATTAAGCATCTCACCAAACAACACTGCTTACCGAACCGCTAAAATCTCTTTAAAAAATAAATCGGGAGAGGTATTAGCCAATATCCAAATTTCGCAAGATGTTCTAAATACAGACTGGATTGACTCTGAGTTTGCTAAAGTTCTTGAAAATAGAGGATACATAAAACATGCTTCTACAATTACAATAAAAGAGGTAGAGCAACTCACAAAAATTGATATCTCAGGAACTGACTATTCAAATAGAGGAACTCTTAAGTCAATGAAAGGACTGGAGTATTTTGTTAATTTGGAAGAATTGAAATGCCATTCTAATCTTTTGACCGAACTCAATGTTTCATCATTGAAAAAATTAAAGATCTTGGAATGTCACGAAAATTATTTAAGTTCATTAACGTTAAATACTAATCTCGAGTATTTAACATGCTATACAAATGAAATTATCGAGCTTGATTTAAAGGGTCTCAATAAATTAAAAGTTATGGACTGTTCAAATAACAGATTCTCAACTTTAAATCTTAAAGATCAAGAAGATTTAGCAAAATTAACATGTGCATATTTGGGGTTAATATCTCTTGATGTTTCAAATAACAAAAAATTAGAGTATTTAGGCTGTTATACAAATAAACTAAAAGGAATTAATATCACTCAAAATAAATTATTAGATATTTTAGATGTAAAAGGGAATCCGGGAGACAATGGTGTTTTTACAATTACAGCATGGTTTAACGCAGAAAATGTTCCTTTCACAATTGGATTTGATGGTAAGTATAACGGAATAGATAATATGGTAAAATTAAATATAGTAAAAGAATAATCTCACGAAACAATTTTAGAGAAACAACCCGTTTAGGGTTGTTTCTTTTATTCTTATTTATGTAATTATTTTTGGGGATTATATACTAGTGTTAGTCATGCGGATGAACCGTGGTTCATCCCTACTCGTTCTACTGTTCCACTGTCTAAATTTTTCGAATTAGGAGCGTTGAAATCAGTTGGTTAGAAATTATTCATTCCACATCAATTCCATTTTTACTGTAAATTTACAGTATTTTCGGAATAGGGGCATATTTTTCGCTGATTAAATTGATGATTGACAACACCATGTCAATTAATTTTGCATTTTAGAGTACAATGCCGTTGCAATAGACTGTTGAGATGAATTGCGTTGTCTGTCAAGCAGATGAACCAGGGTTCATACCTACTCATTCTCCTATTCTACTGCCAAAAAAGTCATATTATCTCCCTGATGGCGTGTCGCAATCGCGATTTGACGGCTGAGGCGAAGTGGCTGATGCTGTTGTATCGCTGACCTGTGACGAAACAATGATTTAATATCTTTTCCATTGAGTCGAGGGTCATCCCTTTGGGCAAAATTTTTGAAAGCTGAGTGTCACCCGTGGCGA
>CAMWIM010000041.1 GCA_947174335.1 uncultured Porphyromonadaceae bacterium
ATCTCACATCAAATCAGTCTAAAATTTGCAAACACAAATGTTTTTACTTATCTTTGCAAACAATACTTGCTATAACCCGATAAATTTTGTTATATCAACATAATTTCCAACATTAATTAATCACTTTTTCATATCTTAATATTTTATGAAAAAAATATATTTTGCATTGACATTGGCGGCTGTGTTAACCGCATGTTCAGAAGAATTTAATCCCGATGTAGACTATAAAGGCGAAATTGAGGATAACTACCTTACTCAACTCGAGCAGGGCGAGGCTACAGCTACTTTCCGCTATAATAAAAATGAAACACGAGTTTATACCCGGACTTTTGTTGACAGCGTGGGTGGTAAATGGTCAGAAGTAACCGGTACCGTCGCCCCGATGACTGCTCCCGATTATTTTGACATTTATCAAGGGAAGTCTTGGATTCCCTACGTTCCGTCTCCCAAAAGAGAAGAGCAGGTTTTGTTTGAGCCCGAAATCGAAATTGCATGGAAAGAATATATCAGCAAAACCGGCTTTGACACTACAGAATGTATCATTTATCCGGTTGTGTATGACGTTGAAGCTCAAAAAATTCAAATTACCGAGGTTTGGTACACCGTTGAACGTGCCAACAATCAGCGTCTGCTGCTTTCTATCAATAAAATGGAATCAAACAACGAGGAAGTCAAAAACCTTTACACCTATTATCAACCCGACTACATGGGAAGCTGGAATGCTCAGAAATGGGATGAACATTTTGGCAAAATGCAAGGTTTTAATACTCCTGAAGAAATCATTCTCAACCGCATCGATTTGATGAAGATATTCAACAAAGAAAATCCGATTTGGAAATATAACCCCAAAGATACCGATTATCGCCACTTGAATCTTGACCTTATCAAAGAACTTATTCTTGAAGGTAAAACCGAAGATGAAGTGACAAACAACGAACGCATATTGCTTTTCGGTTCAACTGATTAATATAGTCAATTTCAAGATATTGAACAATGGCTGCGGCCAAAACCGCAGCCATTGTTTTTGTAGCTTAGACCGGTCATGATGCCCGAGTCAAAAATAATATCTAACATTGTGCTTAGCCAAAACGATTAAAACGATAAACGCCTGATGCTCCGACCTGTAAAATGTATCATATTACGAACAGTCAGATACAACGACAAAAGCTCGATTGTGACTGTCTATTCCCGTGAGCTGGGGCGCATGTCGTTTATATCGCCTGCCGGAGCATCGCGTGAAGCCACGCGTCGACGAGCGTTGTTAATGCCGTTGAGTGTTATCGACTGTGTCGCTGATGACCGGCCGGGCAAAGAGCTGCTCACGGTCAGAGACATTAGCCGCAGCGGTGGTTTTGACTTTTCTGAAACTCCGTTGAAAGGTGTCACAGCCCTTTTTATCGCCGACTTTCTCAACTCTACGCTGAAAGAACGTCAGCCCGACGAAGCCATGTTTGATTTCATTGTCAGCGCAATTAACCGTCTGGGCGAAATCAGCGGTACAGCCCTCGCCAACTTTCATATCGCATTCATGGTCAATTTACAACACTATCTCGGCATATTCCCCGACATATCGACCTATCGCCCGGGACGAGTGTTTGATCTTATCGACGGCGTTTATCGTGCCTCGGCACCTCTCCACGGAAAATATCTCGACCGCGAGGAATCGTCGTTCTCTGTGCTGTTTTCACGAATGACACTCCGCAACATGGGACTTTACCGATTAAATCGCGATCAACGAAACCGTGCAGTCGATATTATTCTCGAATTTTACTCTCATCATCTCGGCGACCTCCGCGACCTGCAGTCGCTCGACGTCGTAAGAAGTCTGTTCTGATAAACAATCAATTATAATACATTATGAAAAAATGCCCCTATTGCTCTGAAGAAATTCAAGACGACGCAATAAAATGTCGCTATTGCGGCAGTGATCTGACAGTCAATCCACATAACTCAAATTTTGAAACAGGCGGTCAAAATCACAACTTCGCACAAACCCCTCCCCCATTCAGTGAACAGTCTCCAAACATGGGTATCAACATGAATGAACGCGCGTTTTATGTTGACAATAATGCATTTGCCGACGGTCCCGAAGGGAAAAGCCGTGGCGTTGCCGCCCTGCTTGCAATCTTTTTCGGAGGACTTGGCATACAGTATTTCTACCTCAACAAACCGGTCGGCGGCATCCTGACAATAGTCCTCTCTCTTGTTACATGTGGCATCTGGTCAACCGTCATGTTTATTCAGGGCATCGTAATGCTCTGCATGACCAACGTAGCCTTCCGCAACAAATTTGTTATCAACCCCTCAACATTACCACTATTTTAAACAGGCATAGAACCAATAAAAAGGCGATGTATCAATTATGATGCATCGCCTTTACTATTTTACATAGCTTGCTTTATTTCAAGTTGTTGGGATTATCAGGATCGGTGTACCAACGGGAGTACTGAAGATAGTTATGGGCAATCTTGATGTTCATCTCGCGGGCTTTTTCAGGCTCAACCATTTTGATGAATTTGGCGGGAGCACCTCCCCAAAGCTCGTTGGGACCTATGACGGTTTTTGAAAGGACGACCGAGCCGGCAGCCACCAAGGCTCCTTCACCAACAACCGCATCGTCCATCACAACCGCCCCCATACCAATGAGTGCATAATCGTGTATTTTTGAGCCGTGGATTGTGACATTATGTCCGATTGAAACATGGTCACCAATCTCGATTGTTGATTTCTGATAAAGAGTATGGAGAACCGACCCGTCCTGAATGTTGACATGGTTTCCGATTTTAATAGAATTTACATCGCCTCGAAGCACGGCATTGAACCATACGCTACAATTGTCGCCCATGACAACATCGCCTACAATAGTTGCGTTCTCGGCAAGAAAGCAATCTTTGCCGATGACGGGGGTAAATCCTCTCACAGGTATAATAAGAGCCATTATATTAGAATTTTATCGGGTTAATGGTTGAGTTTTCTTGTTAAGCCATTCGAGGTCGGCTCCTTGAAGATTGGGAGCGAGTTTTTCACGTACCATTGTGTGGTAGTCGTTGACCCATTTGATTTCATCATCGGTCATAATTGTTGTATCAAACAGCTTGAGGTCAAACGGGAAAAGGGTCAATGTTTCAAAGCGGTAGAAATTGCCAAACTCGGTAGTAAATGCCGGAACGGTCAACACAAGGTTTTCACAGCGGATGCCATGAATATTCTCGCGATAGAGGCCGGGCTCGTTTGATGTAATCATACCGGGAGTTAGGGGCGTATTGACATGGTTAAGACGAATGCTCTGTGGCCCTTCATGAACGTTGAGGAAGTGACCTACACCGTGACCTGTACCGTGAAGATAGCTGAGACCGTTTTTCCAGAGGAACTGACGGGCGAGCGCATCGAGCTGGTCGCCTCGTGTACCTTCAGGGAAGATGGCAGTGCCGAGGGCTATGTGGCCTTTCATAACGAGGGTGAAGTCGCGGCGCTGTTGGTCGGTTGTTTTACCCATAGAGATTGTACGGGTAATGTCGGTAGTTCCGTCAAGATATTGGGCACCCGAGTCGATAAGAAGCAAATTTTCGCCGATGATTTCAACATCGCTTTCGGGGGTTGCCGAGTAGTGAACAATTGCTCCGTGAGGTCCATATCCGGCAATTGTTTCAAAACTTTCATCAAAATATAGATCTTGTTTTGAGCGGTGTTTTGTAAGAATTTCCGCAACACCGATTTCGGTTAAGCGACCGCCGTTTGCAACGGTTTCCTCGATTTCGCGAAACGCACCGACAAGCGCACATCCGTCCTTGATCATAGCGTGGCGTGTGCCTTCAATCTGAACTTGGTTTTTACATCCTTTGAGCATTGCAACCGGAGAAACTTCGGTCACAACAGCACGTTCACCTAGAATTGCGCGAGACGCACCCGAGTTGCGGGCTGAAACCAACAACACTTTGTCATCGGCGGGGAGAGCGGCAAGGAAGTCAGCAACTGAATTGTAAGGCGCAACGGCAACATTGCGCTGTTTGAGATAGTCGGCAACCTCAGCATTGATTTTTTCAGGGAGAATGAAAAGGGTCGAGCCTTTGGGCGAAATATAAAGAAAGCTGATAGCCACAGGGTTACAGTTAACATCACGCGAACGTATGTTAAGAGTCCATGCTACTTCGTCGAGTGCCGAGATAAATACCGAGTCGGCACCCTGCATTTTCGCATTGCCAAGAATATCTTTGATTTTGTCGGCGGCATCGCGTCCGGCATATTTGTTGTCGTGAACAAAAGCGGGACAATCGGGGAGCGACGGACGGTTTGTCCAAACGGCGTTGACGATGTCAGCATCAACTTTGAGTGACAAGCCGTGAGCTTCGAGCGACTTGCGAAGATTTTCAGTGTCGTTAACCGAGAAAACCCATCCGTCAATACCGACAACCGAACCTTTGGTAAGATTTTGAATCAAATAGTCAGCAATACCGGGAGTAGCGGGTAATCCTTCTTTCATCAGCTTGATACCGGTACCTTCGAGCTGGGCGGCAGCCTGGATGAAATAACGTGAGTCGGTCCAGAGAAGAGCCTCGGCGGGAGTAACCACGAGAGTACCGGCTGAACCGGTAAATCCGCTCAAAAAGCGGCGCACCTGAAAGTGAGATGCGAGATATTCGCCCTGATGAGGGTCGGTTTGAGGTATGATAGTTGCGGTAATCCCTGCTTTTTTCATTTGCAGGCGCAAAGCATCAATACGATCAATAATTTCCTGTTTCATGGATAAAATTTGTTATAAAGTTATTTTCGTTTGCAAACTTACTAAAATTTGACTTATTCTGCAAACTGTGTAACTTTTTAAAAGACTCAAATCTTGTCTTTACGTGAAGTATGTATATGGTATATTCTCAACCTTACTCATATTTTACAATATTTTCATTCTGACTGTAAGCATAACATTTCGTTCTCGAAGTTTATAAGTACTGGTATAAATATCCATAGCTGTATAACTTACCTTTGTAAATGATTTACGATTAAAAATATTGTTAACGGCAAGACACCAATCAAATCGCCATTGACGATATGTAATTTTAGCGTCTCCGAACCAAATATGTCTATAATTTGATGTCAGATTGGTATAGTTGTCTTCAGCTGCCACATTTAAAATGAGATTTCTCATAAGGTAAAAATTGAAGTCGGCTCTACCGGTCCAATTACGCACCCATGGCGAATCAACTTCTAATCCTTTTGTTTCGCTTCTATTTTCGCCATAAGCGAACGCAAGGGCTGCGCCCATCCAACGGGCAGGTGTTGTTGAAATTAACAAACTTCCGCTCCATGATTTTGTGTTAAAAGCAAACAGCGACTCATCAATCAACGAATTACCTTTGTATAGCGACGCAGTCGCCCCCATTTTTATGGTTGAATTCCAGAAGTTGAAACCTTTGTTTAGGTTAATGTTCGTAGAGTATCTATTCGATGTGTTTCGCAATGGTAGAGTTACACTTACAGTACTCAAGCCGTCATACTCATACCCTGTTATGCTATTATGTTTAAATTGATTCCAAGATAAGCTCGCATTACCAAAAATCTGTCTGAATGGATTGGAAAAATAGTAAGCTAATGATGTTAGCCACGTTTCATTTTTCATTGTACGCTCAATCTCCGATCGTCGGAACGACAGGTAGTCGGTCATTACAACCCCTTTTGCAGCTCGTTGAGAATTATCTCTCATTCGGTTATAATTCACATCTAATGCCAACCAGTTGCGTCCCATTTTATAGGTCAGATGCATCTGAGGCATTAAAATGAAATAATTCCAATTTGTGGTTCGAAATTTGTCCATTCTGTCATTAAGCCACTGCAGGTTATAAGAAGCCGACAAATTTAATTCTGCATAAAAATCTCCTATTGGATAGGATACCTTTGGTTGAATACCAATATTGAATTTTCCGAACAGATAATCATTTTGTGTCAAATCGTTGTCGATAAGTTGCATTCCGTCAATTTCAGACCTCACGTTTTCCATGTTGAATCCTGTGAAAAAACCTGTATAAAGACTTACCTTATTAATCAGTAAGCTCCTCGAAGTGAACAGATTCGCTAGAGCTGCATCAGTTGTATAGTTCTGAATGAGATTTTCACTTGGAGTTAAAGCATTGATATCTCCTCCTACCGATAGTGATTGGGGCTTGTGATTCCAACCTGCGGAAAAGTACATTTCCCATGCATGCTTTCCATTATTCTTTATAAAACTTAGTCGATCTGTTAGTTCAATACTCGGATTATCAAGATGTTGGTCTACCATTGTTTCCCCAGAGGTAAAACTACTGGTTGTTATTGCTGTACCATTGTCGCGGTTCCAGTCTGCTTTGATATTCAATGAATTATCCAGGTATAGATTTTTATCATTCCTCTTAAAATTCGTTACGGCAGATAACGAATTGATATAATTACAAGCATTCAACTCCTTGTATACGTTTCGATAAGTTGCCGCAACCGGTTCAAACTGCTGAGATATTGCTTCTCCTGATTTACGAAGTTGGTCGTTATAATACGCTAAATTTAACGTCAAAGTTGTAAGTGAATCGACTTTAAATAGCTGATTTAGACTTATTGCATTTGATTTATTGTCAATGTAACGTCTTGAGGCTATTCCGGGATTGGGTGGAGTGGCTACGGAAAGTGGAGCTTTATTGATTAGTACAGGTTGATTGTCATTTATCATGGAATTAAGCTCGGTAGTGACATTTACTCCACTGTTATTTCCCTTATATGTAGTTATATTCTGCATATTCCTTCCGAAAAACATCGCTGTTAATTCGGAAGTCCATAAAGCCGGTTTATATCCGCCTCCGCCCATAGCAGAAATTGACCATGTACCTTTGGCTGATGACTTAAGTTTAAGATTGATAGTTATATCTTCTGATGGAGATATGTCTTTCAAGGCTCTTATTGGCTGATGATTTTGATAGACTTGAACCGAAGCTACATCATTAGCCGAAACATTATTTGTTGCTATTCCATATCTTCCATGCAGAAGGTCCATATCTTCAACATAGAAGTTTTTTACTTCCTTACCATTGAAACTGATTCGACCGGACTGACTGACTTCTAATCCGGGCATCTTTTTTATTACGTCGCCGATAACACGGTCAGAACCATCTTTGAACGTAGCAACGTTGTAATTAATGGTGTCACCACGCTGAGTGATTTTGTCAGCGACAACAACAACATCCTTCAACATTTTTCCACCTTGAAGAGTCAGATTAAATAATCCAGAAGATGCAACGATATTTTTCTTAATAGTGGTATAACCAAGCATCGAAGCTCTTAGAGTGATACTGTCAGACTTTGCCGAAAAACTAAGTTCATATTCTCCGGACTCATTTGCCAATGTATGTGCTAAAATCTTGCCGGCATCCATGACTGTAATCATAGCTTCAAGTGGGCCCCCAGATGTATCTGATACCTTACCATACAATTTGATTTGCGCACAAATAGTATGTGTGCAAGCCGAAATTATTAAAACTGTTATGAAAAATATACGTTTCAAAGCAAAATGGAGTTACTCTAACTCAAGCTGAGTATATTGGTGACGACGAGACGTAAGCTCGCGATTAAGTTTGATATTGAAAACAGAGTGGCCGGTTGTTTTTAAATAATCTACATTCAAATCTCGTTGAAGTTTCCACACCTTATAACGAGTTGATTGTTTATACTTACTACCTCTTGGTGCATAGATTGGGAAATTACCGTTTTCTACAGCTACAGCCTCAAAAGTATATATCCCATCGTTATCCGATACTTTCATAATAAGCCCGGGAAGACCACCAAATTTCCAAGGGCCATATTCAACCGGAATATCCGGCGTAAACCAGGCTGTGAAATCACGTCCACGCCAATGGCAAGTTGCTTTCATACATTCATAGCCACATATTGTTGCTGTATCTGATTCAATTTGCCAGTCAAAAAGAGGAAGATTCTCAGTGTAATACAAGTTCTCAGTATCAAGTTCTCTTGGCATAGTTGCCCATTCGGTCAAAACGCCATCTTTAGTCGTTATCTGGGAATATTGATATTCAATCCACTTATTATTGCGATAACCTTCAAGCCAACGTAAGGGCGGATATGCTCTATTTCTGCCATGTACTTCAAACCAATGAGCTAGACTGTCTTCGTTAACTTCTATGAAATAACTGCTGTAATCTGTCATATCTGGAGCAATTTTCAACTGACCCTCGTCAATCCAGGTAGACTTGTCTTTCATATCTTCAGCATTGAAAGCATATCTTATGCGAATGTTCGCATCTGATATGCGCTCTCTACCCTTTGTGGCAGAAACATAGTTAGATGGTGAAACCTTTGCGTCTGTATCTTTCCGTTGAGCGTAAAGTGATACTGGCAAGATACTTATAAGAGTAATGGCAAGGTGTAGTACAAGCTTAATTTTATTTTTCATGCATATTGTAGTAATGAATTTACCGCAAATATAAACAAAAAAATTAGATTATTAACTAATTTATTAGTTTTTAATGAAATAGGAATTTTATCTAATTTACTAAATATAAAATACGCACGCTACGCTGTAATCTCACCTACGAATATTATATTAAATTATTTAAATCATTTCATTTTCTGAATTTCGCCGGGGCAGTAAATATATTTTGGATATCATTGGGGGGTAATATGATTTTTTCCAAAGGTGTCCCCATTGTCTTTGCATAGATGATGCCACGCATAGCACCATAGCCCAGAGAAGCAAACTGAGTCATCAAGCCTATTGGCAGAACCACACAATCGCCTTCGGTCATCGATGCTACCGATTCCGGCTGGATATTGAAATATGAGTTGAGTTCAGTCTTCAAAACCGGAGCAGTTTCCTTTGCAATGACAATCGTTGTAGCACAACAAACTATATTATCATCAAAGTCATACGTAAAACGGAATGAGCTTGACAATTCCAATTGACTTTCTTCATCAATGTTGACAGATTCAAAGGTTGCAAACTGCGAAAGTTCCAGTTTTATAAATCTGTAGAATATTTGGTCTTCCATAACTACACAAGTATCTTATCGTTTGATAGTCTTGAGAATGTCTCAGGCGCAAATGTCTTTACAACAAAACCCTCAGGTTTTGCATAAAACACTTGAAATGAAACTGTTTGGTTAAAGGTATTTTTCTTCTCACGGGGATCAGTCTGCTCAAAACTGTCACGGAAAGACACGAGGCTACGCCCAAGAGCCTTTTCTACTTTCGCGATAGTCTGCAATCCTATATTCTCTTTCCCACTAAGTAGTTTTGTTATCTGAACACAGGAAACGCCCATACGTGCAGCAAGTTCTGTTTGGGTCATTTTCTCTGTTCGAAGAATAAACCTCAATAATAGGGAAAATTTCGCAGACAAAGCAAGCCAATCACGATTTTCATTCCGTGACTCAATCTCCTGCTGTTCGTTTGGGGTCATCTTGCGGGAGATTTCCTTCATTTTTTCAACATTGAATTTCATAACTTCTTCATTTATTTAAATATCCTCACCGTTTGTAATACCATTTGTTTTCAAAAAGCTAAGAACTGAATCTATCTTATTAAACACCTTATCTTTCAACACCGGCGAATTTTGTATGGTATCACCCAATTTAATGCCACCATACACAATCAGATAACAGTTTGTATCAATTTTTATAGCGTAAAGTCTCAATAATGATGGAGAGTCTGTACCATACGATTTAACAGGTTCTAATGACCATAAACATTTATACTTTCCTCCGAGGAAATGGAAATATTCATCGAAATCGGGTTTTACCCCGCTTGAACAGTTAGCCACAAGATTTCTGATATAAGTCTCCAAACAGTCAGCCTCGTCAATCACACGTTCTGCTGACAGCTCAGGGTTATCCGGATCAAGACCTGCATTTTTCCAAAAGTCGGTATTTACACTATCCTTATTCTCCGAAAAGAAGTTGACAAGGTAATCCAAATCGTGCCATTCGCGGAAAACACGATGGTATTCGTTCAGATCTTCTTCATCAAAACTGATGCTGTAGAGCCAGTCTTCATATATTTCTACAATCTCCACTTTTATCTTATAAGTTAAATATATCGCAAAAATACGGTTTTATATTGATATAAACAAACAATAAAACAAAATTATTAACCCATAGGTTAAATTTATGTCAATAAAATTGGTTTATAGTAATCTCAAGTCTAATTATTCCAATCAAATTGTCTAACTTCAAAAAGGGGAAATATTGCCTTAAAATGCGGTTTTCCAATAGGTACAAAAAAAAATTATCCGTCATCACGACGAATAATCTTCATACCTTAAATCTAATACCATGAAAAACTGATGCAAAGATATAATAACTTTTTTAATTGAAAAAATTTTCTGCAATAAAATTCCATGTTTTAACTCAATTTAACAATTCAAACCTATTTCTATCAATTTATAATAGGAAAGGTAAGTTTTTGTGTGATTCTCTACATTTTTCAAAGTTATCAACTTACATTTCAATTGACAAATGAGCATAATCTCTAATAAAATAACTGCTTTAACTAACAGCATAACATTCACAAACCACACAACTCACTGTTAAGTAATTATTTATCAATTATACACATAACTGTAAACATTTTTATCTACTACTATTATTGGGATAGAGAGTTGGACATTATTTCAATCTACACAAAAATGTATAAATAAAATCAATATTGAGTAATGGCTTAAATGAGAAAAATTTGCTACTTTTGTCAAGAAAATTTTTTGAAAGCAGACCTATGTTAAATTTTACTCCACTGGTGCGACCTTTCTTTGCTCATCGTGCTTCGATTGTGAAGCATTATGCCGAACACGCGCGTCAATCTCAGGAAAAAACATTGGCTTGGCTTTTGAAAAAAGCGTCTAAAACAGCTTATGGCAGAAGATATGGCTTTGACAAAATCACTTCGCCCGAAGAATTCAGGCAACGAGTTCCATTAGTGTCATATCCCGATATCAGAGAAAATGTGATGAAAATGGTTGCCGGCGAACGTGACATTCTTTGGCAAGGCGTGACTCATCGGTTTGCCCAATCGTCGGGAACGAGCGATGGCAAGAGCAAATATATTCCTGTTACTGACGATTCGTTGCGACTGAACCACTATCGAGGCGGAGCCGATGTCGTGGCAATGTATCTCGATTTATATCCCGACAGTAAAATATTCAGCGGTGACGGATTTATTCTCGGCGGAAGTTTCGGGAATACACTCGATGCCCCACATCCCGGCGTTAAAGTCGGCGACCTGTCGGCTCATTTGATAGAGCGAATTAATCCGCTTGCCAATCTCATCAGAGTGCCGTCAAAATCAACCGCTTTAATGGAGAATTGGGAGGAAAAACTCCCCCGTCTGGTCGAGGAAGCCGCCAATCGTAATATCACAAACATCTCGGGGGTACCTTCGTGGTTCCTGACCGTAATCAAAGAGGTTATGAAATCAAAGGGCGCAGCGTCAATTCATGACGTATGGCCCAATCTTGAAGTGTTTTTTCACGGTGGAATAGCCTTTGGTCCATATCGCGAGGAATATGACATGATCACCGACAAAAGTCGGATGAGGTATCTCGAAACCTACAATGCCAGTGAGGGATTTTTTGCAGTTCAGGACAAAATAGGCTCGCAAAATTTACTTTTGCTGATGGACGTAGTCATATATTATGAGTTTGTACCGTTAAATGCACTCGACGACCCGTATGCACCGACTCTATCGGCGTGGGAAGTTGAACCGGGCAAGATATATGCACTCGCAATTTCATCGTCAAACGGGCTTTGGCGTTACATGACCGGTGACACAGTCAAAGTCGAGACCGTCAATCCGTTGCGCATAACTATTGCCGGACGCACCAAAAGTTTTATCAATGCTTTTGGCGAGGAATTGATGGTCTATAACAGTGATGCCGCCCTGAAAAAGGCATGTGATATTACCGGAGCGACCGTCATCAACTACACGGCGGCGCCGGTTTATACTCACGGCGGCTCAAAGGGTCATCACCAGTGGCTGATAGAGTTTGGTCGCCGTCCTGCCAACGTCGAGGAATTTGCTGACATTCTTGATAAACAGCTGACACTCGAAAACAGCGATTATCAGGCAAAACGTTCTGGCGACATATTTCTAAGTCGTCTCGAATTGACCGAAGCCACACCCGGACAGTTTGATCGATGGCTAGCCTCGACCGGCAAACTTGGAGGACAGCGCAAAGTTCCTCGCCTGTCAAACGACCGCAAGACAATGGACGCACTTTTAAATTTGAAATAACAATCTTAGTAATAACTTTAACCATCAAAAACATGAAAATCAAATCATTAGTCACAGCGTTTGCGTTGACATTCGCCATCTCGGGATGGGCTGCTCAACCGCGCTACATTTTTTACTTTATAGGTGACGGAATGGGTATGGGCCCTGTTATGGCGGCAGCTACCTACAACCGCACAGTGCTTGGTTCTGACGAGTTGCCTTTGATGATGACCTTCCCCGTTGCATCACAAGCCATGACCTACTCGGCTTCAACTCCCGTTACCGACTCTGCAGCTGCAGGAACAGCACTCTCAACCGGACACAAAACCCGCAACAGTATGCTCGGAGTTACACCCGACTCGGTTCCCGTTTATTCAATGGCAGAAGTGTTGGCTGATAACGGATATGGCGTTGGCGTAATCACCTCGGTAGCTCCTGACGATGCTACTCCCGGAGCATTCTATGCTCACGTTCCAAAACGTTCGATGTACACCGACATTAACCGTCAGTTTGTTGACTCTAAAATCGACTTCCTCGCCGGTAGCGACTTGCGCGGACTCACAGATAAAGATGGTAACGACACCGGTATTTTGTCACTATACAAAAAAAATAACATCAAAATTGCCCGTGGTCTTGACCAATACAAATCTCTTGACAAATCAACAGGCAAAATCATTCTTCTCGACAAAGAGCCTTTCCAAGATGGAAATGTCGGCTACACAATCGACTCTATCAACGGAATGTTGACTCTTCCCCAAATGACTCAAACCTGTCTTGAGTTCCTCGAAAAGAAAACCCCCAATCGTTTCTTCATGATGGTTGAGGGTGGAAATATCGACCACGCTCTCCACGGCAACGACGGCGGCTCGGCAATTATCGAGATTTTCAACTTCAACGAAGCACTCAAAATCGCATACGATTTCTATCTCGCCCACCCCGATGAAACCCTCATCGTTGTTACTGCCGACCATGATACCGGCGGTATGACAGTTGGAAACGCAGCCAACGGCTACAAGGTTTTCTTCAACTATCTGCAGGCTCAGAAAGTTTCAAAAGAGATGTTCTCTGACTATTGCAAAGGTATTCTCAAATCACGCCGTATCTATACTTGGGACGACATGAAAGAATATCTTCAGGAAAATCTCGGTTTCTGGACCGTTATTCCTCTAAAAGAAAAGGAAACTGAAAAACTTCACAAGGAATTTATAAAAGTGTTTGACAAACGCGAAAGCAAAGACCAGAAAACACTTTACAACGATTTCAACGGCTTTGCCAAAGATGTATTCCAGCTCCTTTCAACCAAGGCGGCTATCGGTTGGACAACTACCAGCCACACCGGTAATCCCGTGCCGGTTTATGCAATCGGCGCAGGTGCTGAAAACTTCGCTAAAATCAACAATAACATTCAAATTCCTGTTCGCATTCTTGATGCCGCAGGCTATGAATTGAAAAAATAATTATCAACCTTACAAAGGGGAATATGTTATTTACGGCATATTCCCCTTTTATACTTTTATTTAATGAAAAAGCTGATTACTACCATGATGTTGCTGTGTGGCATTATAGCTTCAGCGGCAACCAACAGTTTTAACCTTAAGTCGCCCGATGGGAAACTGTCTGTCGATATTTCAACCAATCAGTCAATCACCTACACCGTTGCTTTTGACGGCAAAACAGTTATTGACCCCTCTCAGGCATCACTTCAGTTGATTGACGGCTTGGAAATTGGTGTCAATCCCCGTGTGTCGGGTGTTAAACGCACAAATGTCGACACAATGATTGACTCGCCATTTTATCGTGCCAACCAAATTCGCGATAACTACAACCAATTGTCATTCAATGTTGCCAAGAACTGGACTATTGAATTCCGTGCCTATAACGACGGCGTGGCATATCGTTTTGTTTATAGCGGAAAAACTCCCGTTACAATCAAAAACGAGACCTATAAAGTCAACTTCCCCGGTAGCGAAACGTTTGCCAACGTGCCCTACGTCCGTCCCCGCTCAAAATCGACCGAATCTTTTGAAACACAGTTTTTCAACTCGTTTGAAAATATATATACAACCAAACCGCTCAAAGAACTTGATCGCTCCCGCCTGATTTTCCTCCCGGCGGTCTTTGAACCGATCGACGATGTCAAGGTTACTCTAACCGAAACCGGGCTTATCAACTATCCTGGACTGTTTATAAATGCCGATGGCGACAATTCGATTCAAGGCATATTTGCCGCTGTCCCTGAAACGGTTGAGCAAGGCGGTCATCATCAGCTACAGCTCATTGTCAAGAATCGTCACGATTACATTGCACAGATTGACAATGCGCGTCCATTGCCTTGGCGTGTGGCAGTTGTTACCGACAACGATGCTGCTCTTGCAGCAACCAATCTTACCTATTTGCTTGCCGAGCCTTCACGCGTGGCTGACACATCATGGATTAAACCCGGTAAAGTGGCATGGGACTGGTGGAATAACTGGAATATCGACGGCGTTGATTTCAAAACCGGAGTCAACAACGATACATATAAAGCATACATCGATTTCGCATCGGAGAATGGTATCGAATATGTGATTCTTGATGAAGGTTGGGCTGTTAATTTGAAAGCCGACCTGATGCAGGTTGTCCCTGAAATTGACCTGCCGATGCTTGTTGACTATGCCAAAAAGAAAAATGTCGGAATCATTCTTTGGGCAGGTTATTATGCCTTTGACCGAGATATGGAAAACGTATGCCGTCACTATGCCGACATGGGGGTTAAAGGCTTCAAAGTCGATTTCATGGATCGTGACGATCAGATTGTCACCGATTTCAATATCCGTGCCGCTGAAACAGCCGCCCGCTATAACCTTATTCTCGACCTGCATGGAACATCAAAACCGGCGGGGTTGAACCGAACCTACCCCAATGTTCTCAACTTTGAGGGTGTAAACGGACTTGAACAGATGAAGTGGGCACCCGACACACTTGATCAGGTTTTATATGACGTTATGATTCCGTTTGCCCGTCAGGTTGCCGGTCCGATGGACTACACTCAGGGGGCAATGAGAAATGCGTCAAAAGGGAATTATCATCCCTGCAATTCCGAGCCGATGAGTCAGGGGACTCGCTGTCGTCAGCTCGCTTTGTATGTGATTTTTGACTCACCGTTCAATATGCTTTGCGACACACCGTCGGCATATCGTCGCGAACCCGAATCAACCGCGTTCATCGCCGAAATCCCAACCGTATGGGACGAAACCCGTGTACTTGACGCCAAAATGGGTGAATATATCATTACCGCTCGCCGCGCGGGCGACACATGGTATGTCGGAGGAATCACCGACCGCTCACCGCGCGACATTGAAGTTGACCTATCTTTTATCGGGAAACCACAAGCGACAATGACCCTGTTTGCCGACGGAGTCAACGCTCACCGCATCGGTCGCGACTACAAGAAAACCGTTTCGACGGTTGATACAACCCGCCCGCTCAAGTTGCATCTTGCGCCCGGCGGTGGCTTTGCAGCCAAAGTCAAATAATCCATCCACAATACCCCCCCAAAAAGCCTGCCTGATAAGCCCTATCAAGCAGGCTTTTTATAACTTCTTTTGGTTGAGGATTTGCTTGCCCTTTTCAGTCAAACCATATCGTTGATTTGGCGATTGTGGATTCTTTATATCTTCAAATTGAATAATCCCAACATTTTGTGCAGGAGTCAAGTAGTTCTTTATGAAAGAACTTTTGGACTTAAAGCCCATTATTTCCCTAAGTTCCTTAGCAGAATACCAATTTTCACCTATTGTCCTGATTAGGGTTACCAATGCTGCCGAAATTTCGTCGTTCTGGTGTTCAACTGGTGTCTTACTGGTCTTCAACTGATGTTCAACTGGAGCTATGTTTACATTGTACAGCCTGAAGAAAATCACCCTCACCATATACCCATTGTCAACAATCTGTGGCTTCTGTAGTCCGACAGTCTCACATTCTTTAATCATCATTGATAAACCACGACCCCAATGTTCTATCAAGCCACCAATGAACATAACATTTGCTATATCAGGATTAGGAGGCAAAGAGGTATTATGATAACCCGTTGTTTCTTCTGCGGCTAAACGCTGAGGAGACACGGTTGCCGGAAATCGCCCTGCATTCTCAATCTCGACCCTATCGTCATATATGGCAATTCCTATTGAACTTGCTTCCTGTTGCCACGCGCGGTGACATAAAGCGTTAACAACTGCTTCTCGCAGCGCATCGTAGGGAATTTCCAATTCATCTTCTCTTTCCATTCTTCTATGCGTTCTACCAGCCAATGACAGATGCTTGAAAAAGAATTCCATTGCAATCGAGGCCAACTCAAAGATGTTGCCATGTATCTGTTTATTATCAATGAACTCAGTCTTATCAACTCCTCTGAACCGAGCGAGTCGAAGAAGCGATTGAGGGTAATTTGTCAAATCTTTACCAAACAAAATAGCAGCAGAATTTCGTACTATTCCATTTTGTAATAGTTTCAAGCGATTAAGAATGTTTAAGGTACTGTCATTTTTAGCCTCATCGCTTAATCTACCACGCCGAATACCTCCTTCCACAACTTTATGTATCAAATCGTCATTAAGCGAGGCGATTGTGAGATTTGAGTTTACTTTGCGCTCCCACTTATAAGTTAAACCTGTTTGTTCCTCATGTAATCTGAGAAAACGCTCTCGTGGCATTACTGTTGTAACACTATCGTGTCGCTGATATGGTTTACCATCCCACATATATGGCTTATCGCTCTCCATACGTTTGAGCAAAAAACAATCAGATATTTATTAGTATCATCCAATTTTATATATTGCGGTTGAATGTCTATGGCAGGATCAAATCGTCCGAGTGCATCTCCTATTTCTCGCGTAGTCTTATCTGAAATTTCCTGTCCGATTATTTTCCCCTTATTATTGACTCCAAAAACCACTATGCCTCCGCGCTCATTTATCATACCACATAAAGACTCCATTCCGCGATTTAATTGCCCGGTGGTTTCCTTGAATTCAACATCTACGCTCTCATTATTCGATACGATGTTTCTTATATAGTCAATATCAATGCACATATATTGTAATTATTTTGCTTTTTATCTATAAACACTAACCGCAAATTTACAAATTTTTCATGAGATAATCCGTTTGTATAGCAAATATTACTGTAAGATAAAAATTTAACGTTATCAAAAAGTGAACCATGGTTCACTTTTTGATAATAGAAATAAATAGGTATAAAAAGAGACCTCCGTCATTGCAGAGGCTTTGACGGAGGTTGGAGAGGGTTTAAGTTTTTGAGAGGTGACGTTTTAATAACGTCTGAAATGCCTTCTCTTTGATAGTAAAACATCATGACCCATTAAAAGGTTTCGTGTTTAACACGCTTTAACCATGCAAAACACCACACAAGTCTGCATAACTATTTTTTACTTGAGATAACTGAGAATGGTTTTCTTATCTCTAAAGAATTTATTATCCCAATATCAACAACTTTATACTTAAAACATGCACAAATAACACAATAATCCGTTTATTATCAATTATTTACATTCAATAATCGTTTAAGGTATTGATAATCAACGCCTTGCGGCTATTAGACAATTTTTTTCAAAGCACTACCATTAAACACTTGCATATCAATATTTTACAACTTTATTATTAGACAATTTTTTTCATTAATTTTATGCTTCTTCCTTTTATTGTACTTAATTTTGCATAATTAAAATCTTATTTTATTTCGGTTGTTAATAATAAAATCAATTCTAATATAATTGTAATATGAAAAAATTTCTTTTATTTTTGCTCCCGACCCTTTTAGCGGGATGCTCAAACGAACTGATTCAACCCGATGCAACGGTGATTCCCGAGAATAGACCTAAAGCAGAGGGTATGCAACGCGTCAAAGTCTATTCTCGTGAACAATTACGTTCGTTAGTGGAATGTCTCGATGAAAATAAAGTTCTTTCTCGTTCAGATTACGGCGAATCATTGTTTACAGAAAACGAAGAACTATTTGTGTCATTGGCAGAAGCCAATAAACAAAAAGTATATTCTCAGTTAACGGCAGCCCAATTGCGTGAAATTGAAAACGACCCTGATGGTTTGGAATTTGAACCATCAGACGAAATTATCGCTGATATGCGTTTTGCTCAATTACTTAATGCTGACCGTGAAATTCAAATCGGAGATACGGTTTATCGATATATTACAAAAGGTATTGTCTATACTACGGTCGAACACGCAGCTGATTTAAAAAAGGCAGAGCTACTCACCTTTAATTTAGACCCTAGAACGCCGTCAAGAGGTCCGGATGGTGGTATTCAAATTTCAGACAACATGACATTCTTCCCAATGGATTATTCAATTCAGACCTATGACGACCATGACCCGTGGGGCCCAAAAGGGGATGATGACGAAGATAGAGATACCAGCGAAGATGGTGATGGTTCTGAAGGTCCCGGTGATGGAGGTGGTGGCTCCGGGAATTGGACACCCAGCACTGAATCTCGTAGTGAGACTATATGTTCATTGAAACTTCCAAATGGGACTGTCATCCCAACTGATGAAATACGATTTATTGATTATGATAAAAATGATGACGGGACCTGGACTCATAAACTATTTACAGAGGGATTAGGCTTTTTTGGTAAAAATATACTCGTAGTAAAAAATTTTAGCAAAGATAGACGTCGTTTAGCTATGAATTTTTACGACCAAAACTATAAAATTTATGCTCATATTGGTACAAAACTTAAAATGCAGAAACAAGTATGCGGAATTTGGTGGAATATTAAAGCTGATGAAATGATCCAAGGTTGGGAAGTTGTCACGATACAACATGTTTTGAAAAATATTTATAAGCCTTTTAATCCGGAAACTAATAAAAACGAGCATCCACTGTTTGTTCAAGACACCAATTTCCCAATAAAAAATCAAAATCGCATCTTTTTGCATGTACCATTAGTAAATTATGATATTACAGGGAAAGATATAAACAAGACTTTCCGTTTAGGTTTAGTTGAAGCATTTAAAGTCGCTGAAAAATATCTTACAACTAACGACAAAAAGACGGCAGGCCTATATACCGGATATGATAATGTTTATTATTTCTCACGAGCACCTTACTCTGAAACGTATAAAAATGTGCGCTCGGTTGATGTAAAATTCTACAAAGAAATTAAACCCTTCCTGTTCTCTTTTTCGTACAACTTTGTAACGGGATTTGGGTTTAAACCCATTGACTTTCCTGAAAATGAAAAAGTATCTCTTCATTCAGGTAGTGTTTATGGTGCAATAAAGTATAACGGAGAATGGAAAGCCGCAAAAATCATTAAATATCCTCCTCAAAATTAATTTGATTGGAATAAAAATGCATCATGAGGATTTTACAATTTGATTGGTGTGAATAATAAGTCTTGGTCTCATTACCGATTTAGTTAAAAATTATATTATGATGCATTTTAATTTTTAAAACAAGTTAATTATTTTTGGTAAAAAGTTATTTTTAAGCGAATTAGGCTTGTCAGATAAAATATTTTCGCTACATTTGGGGCGATAATTAAAGCCTAATCGTTTATTCAACTTTCTAATCACTAAATAAATCAATATTATGAAACGTTTTGTGTTTTTACTAATTGCTGCAATGGCTGTTTTGACCTCAGGAGCCGTTACGCCGCAAAAAGAAGTTCAGCCGTTTGAGGGAGCTTTACGTGTAGGACCCTCATTCCCTCTTGGCACCTATAAAGGGATGTCTAACAAGGTTGGACCGAATGTTGGTCTTGATTTTCGTTTCAACTATGATGATATGCCTCTTGATTTTGGTGTGTCGTTTGATATTGCCGGGGTTTTAAGAAAAGAATCCCACGTTAAAGATAACCCCGCAGAACTAAGATATACCAATTGGGCATTCACAGCCACAAGTAACTATAACTTTAGACAAGGTCATAAAATCAATCCATACGCCGGTATCGGACTCGGATATATCGGTCACGCCGTAATCGATGACGACTTAAACCTTAATAAAACCGGGGATTGCAGTAGCTTTTTGTTTACTCCCCGAATTGGTATAGAGTTGCTTTATCACATCCGTTTTGACATATCGGCAATGATATGTCGCCGAGGTTTTCATTGCCTTAATTTAAACTTCGGTTTAGTAATTGGTGGACGTCCACGTAAATCTAAAATTGAGAAGGAATGAGAACAAAGTTATTTTTGGTCGCTCTGTTAGCGACTTTGGCTGTTAGCGCAACCAAACCTCTTGACGTTAGCCGTATCGAGGTTGAAGTGAAAGGTGGTACAAATATCCCTTTCAAGGCAATTCACTATGGATCGAAAGCCGGTTTGACATTGGGTGTTGATGCTCGTTATAATTTGAAAGACCAGCCTTTTGATGTTGGTGTATCATTTTTGGCAAACTGGGCTCAAGGTGAAGGCACTCACACGTTTGATGACGGAATATCTTTGCCATATAGTTGCAGCCATCGCACCCTTGCCGGACTCATCACCGGTGGATATAACCTTCGTCGTGGATATAAGGTAAATCCCTACGCCGGGGTCGGAATTGGCATAGGGGGAACATCTATTGGTGAAGACTGGATATTGCATGACGCTGTTAAAGCCGTTTTTGTCCCTAAAATCGGTGTGGAACTTTTGTATAATTTCCGTCTCGAAGTCTCAACCGTCGTTACCCGCAACCATTTCAACTCGCTCAACTTTACCTTAGGCGTAGTCTTTGGAGGACGTCCCAAAAAGGTTAAACTACCCGCTGAATAGTATATATAATTATATTAGGTGTGAATTTTGCGTCAATTTGCAATTTGCAAATCGCGAATTTGTCTGATTTAACTCTTTATTTGACTCCATAAATATCGTTGATCATTGATTTTAAATGATAAAAAAACTTAATTTTTGCATTTTGTAGTAAAATATTTGGTCAATCAAAAAAAAGGCGTTAACTTTGCAGTCGCTTTTAGACTTAGCGTCTGGAGCAACGTTGGCCCATTCGTCTATCGGCTAGGACGCAAGATTTTCATTCTTGAAAGAGGAGTT
>CAMWIM010000042.1 GCA_947174335.1 uncultured Porphyromonadaceae bacterium
AGAACTCCATGCCGGTGTAGGGCGATTGTATCCCAATCTTTTTATAGTGTTTCTCAGCTTCGGGCTGAAAAATCATGTCAAAATAAGAAGCACGGGCAGCCAAGGCAAACGAGGTTTTACCCTTTACAATCGGTCCCGATACATTGAATCGACCAATCATCAGACCAGCCGAAATCGCGCCATGATAAGACTCAAAATCTCCTTCGGTTGTTACGATGTCAATTACGCTGGATAGGCGACCACCATATAGAGCAGGGAATGCTCCGCGATAGAAAGCCATAGACGATATCATGTCGGGATTGACTGCGGTCACAAAACCCTTCATGTGTTCGGTCGAATATAGCATTGTGCCGTCAAGCATCAGCTGATTCTGGTCATATCCGCCGCCACGCACCATAATGCCTGAATTACCCTCCTTGCCCGACTGAACACCCGGTAGGCGTTGAATTGTCTTCAACAGGTCGGGTTCTCCAAACACCATCGGAACATTTTTTAGCTGAGCCCCCGACAGCTCTATGGCACTCATCTGAGGACTCCTTACGCCAAAGTCGTGACGTGTTCCCTGCACGACAGCCTCGCTGAGCATATTCTGATCAGGAACAAGCGACACGTTGATACTGCCGTTGACCGGAAGGGTAACGGTTATACTTTTTTTGATATAGCTTACATAAGAAAACTTAAGGGTCACATTCCCTGTTTTTTTATCGGGCAACGGCATCGAATAGACACCGTGGGCATTAGTCACAACCCCTTTTATACCTATCATGACGGTTGCGCCTGCCAACGGGCTTCCGTCATTAGCATCGGTAACTTTCCCTGTAATATATCCCTGTGGTTCAGCGGCATTGAGCCGCAGTATAGAAAAGATAATTAATGTTACAGCCACCACAAAGTGGCTGTAACGGTTTAAAATATTCATTGATAAGTAATTTACTTAGATAAAAACTTTCAGACCTGCCAACAGTGCGCCTTGGCGACCGAGACCACCCTCGGCAAAGACTCCAACCCATTTTATCGGGCGATATTCAACACCTACAAAGGAAACTTGCCAGGCTAAGCGCTTGTAAGCTTCAGGTTTCCCGTCGGGCCATTCAAGATTGTAATCCCATTCCAATAGTTTTTCACTAAAAGAAGGCTTACTAAAAAAGATAGCACCAATACCGGCTCTCGAATAGAAATTTATTTTCCAGAATTTAAGCCAGTCATATTTTACATTAAACATAATGGCGTTTGAACTTTGCTCAACATCATCCATTACCGGACTACCGTAGTAGTGCATTTTAATTTTAGATTTTGACACACCGGTCCAAGATAATCCAATTGATAAATTGTTTATTATTCTAACATTAACCCCAAGAGTAAGCGCACTATTCTTGTTACTTTGTGGCTCTGAAACCATTGGGGCATTAACGGCTTCGTTAAAAGGTGGCGTAATTCCCGGCAATTTTGCAACTAATGAGCCGTACGAATAGCCACCAAAAATTTCAACTCGCTGAGCCGATGAACAAAAACAAATATTAATTATAGCTATTAATGTAACAAGATATTTTTTCATAAGATGATTGGAGTATGGTATTAAGGAGTAATCACATATAATTATATGGCAAAGATAGTTATAAAATTCGGTAAAACAAAGGATGAGCAGATAATTATGAATATAATACTCAAAATGTAACATAGATTATAAATAGTGGAGGAGAGGCCTGTCTTGTAATATTTGTAACAAAGCGATGAAATTAAGATGAAAATTTTTTGTATAGGTTGTTTGGCATAAAATATTATTACCCAATTGATTACATATCTTTATGAATCTATTTAGGTATGATGCGGAAATTTTTTTTTTGAAAAAATTTGACGTTACAGTGAACACAATAATGTTACAAAATGTTTACAAGATAAAGAACAGAACCTTGACACGATAGTGACAAACCCTGCTTAGGGGAGATAAACCGAATTTGACTGAAACATAATCAGACAGGACGGTGGAGAAATCTCATTGAAAACCTTGATTGTTGATGAAATCGAGCGTTGGAAGCGACGCCGGCCGAGCAGAGAGAAGAAAGCATAAGATATACAGGGAATAAGGATTTATGTTTCAGTCGCTCATATAAGGTTAGAAATACATTGGTCAAGCCGGAATTACTGCTGTAGTTCCGGCGTTTTATTTTGTATCGGCTTGAACCTTATATATTATTTTGGCTCTAATATGGTTGAAAATCGCATAATAATGTCTATCTTTGTCCTATCAATTGATTTGCCAAATGACAGGAATTAATAAAACTAATGCAGCCCGACTGCTCGACAAGGCGAAAATAAAATATACGTTGGTGCCATACGAGGTTGATGAGAACAATCTTGCCGCCGACCATGTTGCAGAGCAGCTTGGCGAGGACATAAAGACTGTTTTCAAAACGCTCGTGCTTCATGGCGACCGTGTCGGCTATTTTGTTTGCGTGGTGCCCGGCGATGCTGAGGTCGATCTTAAAAAGGCTGCTAAAGTGGCAGGCGACAAAAAGGTTGACTTGATACCGATGAAAGAACTGTTGCCCTTGACCGGATATATCAGAGGCGGTTGCTCTCCTGTCGGAATGAAAAAAGCGTTTCCGACGTTTTTCCATGTTACGGCAAATGATTATAAAAAAATTTATGTCAGTGCCGGACAGCGCGGATTGCAGTTTGAGATTGCACCTGCCGACTTGATTAATTATTGTCGGGCAAAGGTTGCTGATATAATTGTATCAATTGATTTATCAAATGAGGAGGAATCGATATGAGCAATACTTTTGGGAAGATATTTAGAGTCACAACATTTGGCGAGTCTCATGGACCGGCGCTTGGTGGCGTTATTGACGGCATGCCGGCAGGAATAGCAATTGATTTGGAAGAGATTCAGCGTCAGGTAAACCGCCGTCGTCCCGGTCAGTCAGCAATTGTTACGGCTCGTGATGAAAAAGACCGGGTTGAAATTTTGTCGGGTATCTATGAAGGTGTTACAACCGGTCAGCCAATCGGATTTGTTGTTCGTAATGCCGACCAACATTCAAGCGATTACGATGAAATGAAAGAGTTGTATCGTCCTTCTCATGCCGACTATACCTATACTGCAAAATATGGATTGCGCGATCATCGCGGCGGTGGCAGATCATCGGCTCGTGAGACAGTTTCGCGAGTGGTGGCAGGTGCATTTGCTATGCAAGCTTTGGCAACAAAAGGAATTTCGATAGCCGCCTATACCGATTCGGTAGGCGACATTTCTCTCGGTCTTGACCCCGAGTCTGTCGATTTGTCAAAGGTAGAGCAGAGCGAGACCCGTTGTCCCGACCCTGCCACAGCCGAACGTATCAAAAATCTTATTCTCGACGTTAAACGTGACGGCGACACAATAGGTGGAGTTGTCGGATGTATTGTCCGAGGAGTTCCTGTCGGACTTGGTGAGCCATGCTTTGATAAACTACAAGCCACTTTGGCGGCTGCCATGATGAGTATTAATGCGGCAAAAGGCTTTGAATATGGAATGGGATTTGAAGGGGCATGTCACCGTGGAAGCGAAATGTTGGATTCGTTTATTGTTGAGGGTGATGAGGTAAAGACTTCGACTAACCATTCAGGCGGAATTCAGGGTGGAATTTCAAACGGAATGCCCATATATTTCAAGGTAGCATTCAAGCCTGTGGCAACTCTGTTGCGTGAAGTTGAAACGATTGACCGACACAATAATCCTGTCGTATTGAAAGCTCGAGGTCGCCATGATCCTTGTGTTGTTCCGCGTGCTGTACCGGTTGTTGAAGCTATGGCGGCTATCGTTCTGCTTGATGCGTGGCTGGCAAACAAAGCATCATGCTTGTAACGGATGAATCCCTACTATTTAGATTATTCGGAATATCTGGAGCGTCTCTTCCCTGGACGCAAGATGCAGAAACTGACTGTCAACGCACGTTTTACCTGTCCTAATCGCGACGGTTCAAAGGGGCGGGGCGGATGTATATACTGCAATAACGAGGCATTCAATCCGTCATTTGCCGACTCGTCACTACCGGTTGAAGAGCAGCTTGAAAAAGGTAAGCAGTTTTTCGGGTATAAATATCCCGATATGCATTACCTTGCATATTTCCAAGCATATACAAATACCTACGGACGTTCGGTTGATGAACTCGTCAATTTGTATTGTCAAGCCTTGTCGGTCGATAAAGTCGATGGGGTGATTATCGGAACCCGTCCCGATTGCGTGGATGCCATCCTTCTTGATAAGCTTGCTGAAATAAATTCCGGTAACAGCCGTATAATCGTAGAATATGGTGCAGAATCGGCACACGACATAACATTGCAACTGATTAATCGCGGTCATTCGTGGGAAGACACGGTCAAAGCTGTCAAAATGACCGCCAATAAAAATATCGAGACTGGTGTCCACTTGATTTTGGGTTTACCCGGCGAAACCCGGGATATGATGTTGCAAACCATTGACCGGCTGAATGAATTACCTGTTTCGACGGTCAAGTTCCATCAAATGCAGGTAGTTGAGGGGACCGAATTGGCGAGACGATATCGTGCCAACAATGCTAATGTTACGATTTTTGAGATAGATGACTACATTGACTTGTGCGCCGAAATCATTGGAAGACTGAGAAAAGATATAGCCATCGAACGCTTTACATCTCAAAGTCCGTCGACGATGTTGATAGCTCCAAAGTGGGGTATAAAAAATCATGTATTTGTCGACCGACTCAAAAAACGACTTGGAAAATCAGGAAAATAAAAAATTCTTTTTGTTGATTGCCCCATATTTAGTAAATTTGCATCGCAATTGCCATATACTGTTCCCGATTGAAGGTCAAAAGTAACGGGTGCTGTATATAAATAAACTATAGCTATACTAATCAAATGAACATTTCATACAATTGGCTTAAGCAATATGTCGATTTTGATCTTCAGCCCGAAAAACTCGCTGATGCATTGACATCAATCGGTCTTGAAACCGGCTCGGTTGAAGAAGTTGAATCAATAAAAGGCGGACTGCGTGGCGTCGTTATCGGTAAAGTTTTGACCTGTATTGACCACCCCGACAGTGACCACCTCCACATCACAACCGTTGATCTAGGACTTGACGAACCCGTTCAAATTGTTTGTGGCGCTCCCAACGTGGCAGCCGGTCAAACAGTTGTTGTCGCTACCGTTGGAACAACCCTCTATGATGGCGACAAAGAATTCAAAATCAAGAAATCAAAAATTCGTAATGTCGAGTCGTTCGGTATGATTTGTGCCGAAGACGAGATTGGTGTCGGAACAAGCCACGACGGTATCATCGTTATCGATCGTGAAATCAAACCCGGAACTCCCGCTGCCGAATATTATAATCTCAACAGCGATTATGTTCTTGAGGTTGACTTGACTCCTAATCGTATCGATGCAGCGTCACACTATGGCGTTGCCCGCGATCTATCGGGGTGGCTCACTCGTAACACCAAAACCAATCCCAACCTTCATCGCGACTCAATCGACTCGTTCAAGGTTGACCGTCCCGACGGACGCATTGAGGTTGATGTTGAAGATAAAGCCGGATGTATACGTTACAGCGGTATCACTATCAAAAACGTGAAGGTTGCCGAGTCTCCCAAATGGTTGCAAGACCGCTTGATTGCTATCGGTCAGCGTCCAATCAATAACATTGTCGATATAACCAACTATATGCTTCATGCCTATTGTCAGCCGTTGCACTGCTTCGATCTTGACAAAGTTAAAGGCAATCGTATTGTTGTTCGCACAGCTCCCGACGGAACACCATTTACCACTCTCGACGGTGTTGAGCGCAAGCTCAACGAAGCCGACCTTATGATTTGCGACACCGAACGCCCGATGTGTATTGCCGGCGTGTTTGGTGGTCTTGATTCAGGTGTAACTGAAGGAGCCACATCAATCTTCCTTGAAAGCGCATGCTTCAATCCGACACGAGTTCGTAAAACAGCTCGTCGCCACGGATTGAATACCGACGCATCATTCCGCTATGAACGTGGCGTTGACCCCAACAATACAATGTATGTTCTCAAGTTGGCTGCAATTCTTGTAAAAGAACTCGCCGGTGGTGAAATCTGTGGCGAACCTGTCGATATCTATCCCAATGTTGTTGAACCAGCCAAAGTTGATTTGAGCTATGACTATCTCAATCGTTTGGTTGGAAAAGATATTCCTCAGGAAACAGTTGACAGCATTCTAAAATCGCTTGAAATCGAAATCAAAGGTAAATCGGGCGATGTCGTTTCGCTTGAAGTTCCGACCTACCGAGTTGATGTAACCCGTCCGTGCGACGTTGTGGAGGAAGTTCTCCGTTTCTATGGTTACAACAATGTTGAAATAGCATCAGACGTTAACTCGTCACTCTCATATAAAACAACGGTTGATGCGGCTGATGATATGCGTCGTCTGATTTCTGAACAGCTTACAGCTGCCGGATTTAACGAAATTCTAAACAACTCGCTCACTGCCGAAAGTTATTATGACGGACTCGGAAATTATCCCGTAGAAAAGTGTGTGAAACTTCTCAATCCGTTAAGTTCTGACCTTAACGTGATGCGTCAGACCCTCCTGTTTGGCGGTCTTGAATCGCTTGCCCACAACATCAACCGCAAGCAACCAGACTTGGCGATGTATGAATTTGGAAATGTTTATTTCTTAAATCCTGCTGCTGAATCTACCGATGAAGCACCCCTCGCTCCGTTCAGCGAACACGCTTCGCTCGCTCTCTGGATGACCGGAAATATTCAGGCTGCTTCATGGAACCGTCAGGCAATCGAGGCTACTGTTTATGACCTTCGTGCTGTTGTTCAAAATATTTTCAACCGTCTTGGCATTGAAGATCGTGAAATTGTCTTTACGGTTGACAACAATCCGCTATACAGCGCATCGCTTCGTGTTGATACCCGCTCGGGCAAGAAACTCGCTACTCTCGGCATTCTTTCAAAAGCAATCTTGAAAAAAGCTGATATTAAACAGCCCGTTTGCTATGCCGAAATCGAGTGGGATGCAGTTGTCAAACTCGCTTTGAAAAAGAAAGTCAAATTTGCTCCGCTCCCCAAAACTCAGGCTGTCAATCGCGACCTCGCGCTGTTGGTTGATGCCGGCGTGACAATGGAAGCAATCGAAAAAGTTGTTAGAGAAAGCGAAAAACGACTCCTCAAAAACATACGTCTGTTCGATGTTTACGAGGGTAAAAACTTGCCCGAAGGCAAAAAATCATACGCTATCGCCATCGAACTTCAAGATGAAGAAAAGACAATGAACGATCGTCAGATTGACGCTATCATGTCGAAAATCATCGAAAATCTCAAAAACAAACTTGGCGCTCAGCTTCGTTAAAAACAGAATATCAAATAAACATAAAACAGACTAAACAATATACCTATGGGAAGAGCTTTTGAATATCGTAAAGCAAGAAAACTCAAACGTTGGGGTAATATGTCTCGTACATTTACCCGTATTGGTAAAGAAATCACTATCGCTGCAAAAGCAGGTGGTCCCGATCCCGATGCAAACCCGCGTCTTCGCGTGTTGATGCAGAACGCCAAGGCTGCCAACATGCCTAAAGATACCGTAGAACGCGCTATCAAAAAGGCAACTGATAAAGATGCAGGCGATTACAAAGAAATTACTTACGAAGGATACGGACCTTTTGGTATCGCAATCTTTGTTGAGGCAGCAACCGATAACAACACCCGTACAGTTGCTAACGTACGCTCATATTTCACCAAACATGGCGGTAACCTCGGTACTCAGGGCTCACTCACTTTCTTGTTTGACCACAAGAGTGTGTTCAAAATCAAACCTAAAGATGGCGTTTCACTCGAAGACCTCGAACTCGAACTCATCGACTATGGGGTAGATGAAATCGAGCCCGATGAAGATGAAATCATGCTATATGGTGCTTTTGAAGAATTTGCTAACATTCAGAAATATCTCGAAAGCAACGGATATGAAATCGTTTCAGCTGAGTTTGAACGTATTCCCCATGAACTCAAGGAGGTTACTCCCGAACAGCGTCAGACAATTGACAAACTTCTCGAAAAACTCGAAGAAGACGAGGATGTTCAGAACGTTTTCCACAATATGAAGGAAGACGATGCAGAAGACGCTGAATAATCGACGTCGTTTGTTAAATACATAATAAACATCCCGAAGTTGGGGGCTTATCCCCGTCTTCGGGATTATTTTAACCAAAAGAATTTAGATATGTTTTCAGGAATAGTTGAAGAGGCCGCCAAAGTCACTAAAGTACAACGCGATGGTGGGAACGTGAATTTGACCGTGAAATGTTCGTTTGCCAACGAGCTTTCTATTGACCAGTCGGTTGCTCATAACGGCGTTTGTTTGACCGTGGTTTCGCTTAATCCCGATGAGACTTATACAGTCACTGCGATTCAGGAAACCCTCGACCGCAGTAATCTCGGTTTGCTCAAAGAAGGCGACCGTGTCAATCTCGAACGTTCAATGAAAATTGATGGTCGTCTCGACGGTCACATCGTGCAAGGTCACGTCGATACTACTGCCACTTGTGTTGACATCGAAGAAGTTGACGGCAGTCGCTACTTCAAATTCAAATATGAATGTAACCCCGACCTCGCTGCTAAAGGATATGTAACCGTAGAAAAGGGCTCGGTAACCGTTAATGGGGTTTCGCTCACCGTCTGTGACAGCGAACGTGATTCATTCCGCGTAGCCATCATCCCCTACACCTTTGAACACACCAACTTCGGCGACATCAAAGTAGGCACCCGTGTTAACCTCGAGTTTGACATCATCGGCAAATACATCGCAAGGCTCAAGACATACTAATAGTAATACATACTTTACTTAAAGAATCGAGGTAGAATTATCTGCCTCGATTTTGTTTTATACAGGAATAAAATTCGTATCATTTTGTAAATTGATAATTTATTGCTATCTTTGTGCTACAATATTAGTAGTATTATGGAATTAAACGGATATAGTAATAATATGTTATCAGTATTGGAAGGATTTGTGCTGGATAATTCTGATGATATTTTGATACAGGTTGCCGAGGATTTTCGCAAGCGGAGGGTGGAGAAGAATATCACTCGTCAGCGCATTGCGGAGATGTCAGGCGTGCCATTGGCTACAGTGGCACGTTTTGAGCAGAAAGGACTCATCGCATTTGAGTCACTGATAAAATTAGCTATGTCTTTGGGCTATACTTCTGAAATAAAAAATCTGTTTTCAACTCCCAAATTTGATACAATGGAAGAGCTTGATCTAATCCGTAAGAAAAGTCATGACAAGAGAGTTTACCCTAAAAAAGCTAATACGCTATGATATTAAAGGCTAATATTGTCTGTGATTTTTTTAAGTAACAGGGGGGATTCGGGGCCGAGGTTGAAGATGAGGTCGAGGATGGAGAGGTTGGGGATGAAGCCGAGGCGGTCGGCGCGGACTTGATAGTAGGGGGGGGTGTCGAAGTTCGGGTCGGTGCGCGAAAAGTCAGTGGCGTTGTTGTAATCGTCACGATTTAGTGTCTTGTATTCGGGTGGTTTAATACCTAAAATTTCGCTGATGACATTTTCGTGACCTTGGTCGTAGTTGACTAAGGTTTCGTATTTTTCGACTGCTTCGTTATTGAAAAATGGCGCAAATTTGTCTATATAAAATTCAAAAAAGGGGGTGCGACCGTAGGCTGATTCAAGTGCGGTCATGTGAAGGTGCCACCATTGCCCGTGGTCTGACAATCGGATGTCGTTCCATGTTGCTCGAGTTAGGCTTTCGGGCTTGGAGATTGGCAGTGTTAGCCTCATCTCGCCGTTGACGTCGGCAATGGTGGTGCGATGGGTCGATTTGAGACGTTTGTCAAAACGCGTGGATATATCGACAATGGCGTTACCAAACGCTGCAATCAAGGCATATCGGCTTATCGACCCTAAAAACGACGGCGCCAGAATAACGGTCGAATCGGGGAAACGCAATAAAGGTCGCTGAGGGTCAATCATTTGTCGGGATTGGCGTCGCGAAAGATACGATTCCAACGTATGCCGCCGTTAAAGATTGATTTATCTTTGTCAAATGAAATCAGCACTCGCCAGGGTGAACCGATAATGTGGTCTTCGGGTACGAATCCCCAGTAGCGAGAGTCGAGCGAGTTGTGACGGTTGTCGCCCATCATAAAGTAGTAGTCCATCTTGAACTCATACTCATCGACCGGTTTGTCGTTGATATAGAGTGTGCCGTTGACCATTTTTGCTGACGGATTGTTTTCGTAAACACGGATTGCTCGGTCATAGATGTTCCAATTGTCATCGGTGATTTTGAGTTTCATTCCTTTAGCCGGAATCAAGATGCCATCTTCGCCACCATAGTCGTCAATTGTCCAAGAATCAGAGATATAGTCGGGAAACAACATTCCATCGGGTTGCTGGGGCAATCTGATGATATGGCTAATGCGTCCGGCTGCCTGCAAAGACTCAATCATTCCTTTTGTCAATGGAGTTACATAGACCATCGGAACAGTTCCGTCGGGGTTGACATCATAGCCGTGGGCACGTGCAAGAGCAGTGTCCTGAGCGAGTTCGCTGACAAAGTGGATATCTTCGGCGGCAACACCGAGGTCATTCCATTCTTCATCGGTCAGTCCTTGTCCTTTGACCTGAAAAATGTAGTTATACTGAACGTTTTCTGGAGCTTTTTCGGCAACGCCGTCAATGTAGATTGTGCCGTCAACAATTTTTAGTCGTTGCCCGGGGAGTCCAACTGCGCGTTTAACGTAGTTTTCGCGACGGTCAACGGGTCGATAAATGACATCGCCAAAAGTGGCTTTATTGTTAATGACAGCATTGCGTCCAAGACTCTTGACGAGTGTGTAATAGTCGGGATTTGAGACTTTTGACATAACGGTATCGCCGGCAGGGAAGTTGAAAACAACGATGTCGCCATTCTCAACGTTGCGTATTCCTTTGAGTCGATGATAACTCAACGAGGGCTTTTCGAGATAGCTCTTGGTGTTGATGATTGGGAGGGTGTTATGAACCAACGGGAAGTTGACCGGAGTCATCGGTACGCGTGGGCCATAAATGGTTTTATTGACAAACAGATAGTCGCCGGTGAGAAGCGTCTTTTCAAGCGATGAAGATGGAATCTGATAGTTCTGACCGAGAAATGCAAAAACAAAATAGACAAGAACAAGAGCATACACAATTGCATCGACCCAGCTCATTATTGATTTGACAACCGGATTTTTATTTTTTTTCCACCATGTAAACGGTATATACCCCGTGATATATATGTCAAAAAGCAAGAAAAGAAACAGCGCGAGCCACCAGTTGCCCATCCAGGCAACCCACAAGAGAAAAACTATGGAAACAATGGCAAAACGCACCCAACGGGTTGGGCGCGTTGCTTTCACTCGGCTACGCAAATCGGCGGTGAATTCGTTATAAGTCATTTATAAACTTGGTGAATGTCAATTATTTGATGTTATCTACTTCAAGGTCGCCGTTGATAATTTCGTGCCATGGTAATCCTTGAATAGAGAGTTGTTCCATAAACGGGTCGGGGTTGAATTCTTCCACATTGTGTACGCCCGGTTTAACCCATTGTCCGGTCAGGAACATCATTGCACCGATCATAGCCGGCACACCGGTTGTATAGCTGACCGCCTGCATGCCGGTTTCACGGAATGCCGCTTCGTGGCTGCAGTTGTTGTATATGTAATATGACAACGGACGGTTTTCTTTGTCGAGACCCGAGATACGGCATCCGATTGAGGTTTCGCCGTGATAGTTCTCGCCAAGATCCTGAGGATTAGGTAGAACGGCTTTGAGGAACTGAAGGGGCACGATTTTTTGTCCGTTATATTCAACTTCGTCAATGCGAGCCATACCGATGTTTTGGATAACTCGAAGGTGAGTGAGATATTCTTTGCCAAAGGTCATCCAGAAACGGGCACGTTTGATTGTCGGGAAGTTCTGAACGAGCGATTCAAGCTCTTCGTGGTAAAGAAGATATGAGTCGCGTGGACCAATGTTGGGATAGTTCAACTCGGCATGAATTTCGAGAGGACCGGTTGTTACCCATTTGCCGTCTTGATAATAACGTCCGTTCTGAGTGATTTCGCGGATGTTGATTTCGGGGTTGAAGTTGGTGGCAAATGCTTTACCGTGGTCGCCGGCATTACAGTCAACAATGTCGAGATATTCCATTGCCGAGAAGTAATGTTTGGCTGCGTAGGCGGTGAAAACACCGGTTACACCCGGGTCAAAACCGCAACCAAGAATGGCGGTCAAGCCTGCTTTTTCAAAGCGTTCGCGGTAGGCCCACTGCCAAGAATATTCAAAGTGGGCTTCGTCTTTAGGCTCGTAGTTGGCTGTGTCAAGGTAGTTTACGCCACACTCAAGACAAGCATCCATAATTGTGAGGTCTTGATAGGGGAGTGCAACGTTTATTACCAAGTCGGGTTTGTGGCGTTTGAAAAGTTCAACAAGTTGAGGCACTGAATCGGCATCGACCGAGTCGGTGGTGATATTAGGTTTGTTGATAGCTTTAGCAACTGCGTCACACTTTGATTTAGTGCGAGATGCAATAACGATTTCGTTAAAAACTTCGGGGTTCTGGGCACATTTGTGAGCAACGACAGTGCCGACACCTCCGGCTCCGATAATAATAACTTTTGACATATCTTTGAGTGTAGTTAAATTTCTAAATTGTTTCAGGTTGCTAAATTACTCATTTTCTTTGGTGCAGACAAAAAAATTAAGTTAAAGCATTAAAAAAACGTGATCGGGCGGTCGGGAAAAAACACCTCTTGTGTAACAAATCGGCGAGTTAATTCGTCAAAGGGATATAAACAACAAAACAGAAAGAAAGAAAATAATGAAAACTATCACCACATTTATCTTGATGCTTATGGGCGTGACGGTCATGACTGCTCAATCACTAACATCTCTACCTGATACGCTTGAAACAACCCGACAACTCAACGAAGTTGTTGTCGAAGCGCAGATGCAGCACACCTCGGCAACAGTTACAACTTATTATCCCGACCGCAATACAAAGCGGACTGCGCAGAACGCAATCGAGCTTCTCGACCGAATGGCGATTCCTCAAATAAGCATAAATCCTGTTGCCGGGTCGGTTGAAACTCCGGGCGGAGAGAGTGTGTCAATCTACATTGATATGGAGCAGGCGAGTCAAGAAGAGATGGATGCACTACGCCCCGAGGACGTTAAAAAGGTCGAATATCTTGCATTTCCGACCGACCCGCGTTATAATCACGACAAATATGTCATAAATATTACTTTACGCCGTAATGAATATGGCGGTTATGCCAAAATTTCGGGTACCGGAAATGTTATGGCAGGGTCGGGGAGCGGGCTTGCCTATACAA
Source organism: uncultured Porphyromonadaceae bacterium (assembly GCA_947174335.1). Taxonomy (GTDB): domain Bacteria; phylum Bacteroidota; class Bacteroidia; order Bacteroidales; family Muribaculaceae; genus CAJUPY01. The sequence continues at coordinate 13,379 of CAMWIM010000042.1, forward strand.
AGATGTCTTATCGACGCATGACCTATGACCTCAATGTGACAGATAAATATTCTGACCGACATAATAGCGGAACCGAACAGACTCAGGTTTTCAGATTTCCACGAAATAATGATGTCGTTGAAGAGATAACCCGAAGTAACGTGCTTGATTATGGCAGATTCAGACAGAATCAGCTTGGTGCTTCGTTCCGTGCAAAATATGCCTCGGACAAGGCTATGATATCAAACACAGTGTCGTTTGCTGCGAAAAGGACGCCCAACAACGACAGCCGCGGAAGTTTAATTTTCTCAAACGGAGATTTTGAAAATCAGACATACTCAAACAGTTCAAATTCAACATATATTTATCCACGTTGGAAAGGAAGCTATTTTTTTAATCTCGACAAAGGGTTTAAGTTAAACATTTTACCGTCAGTGTTTTATCAATATACGAAATCTCATCGTAAATATGAATCAAAAGAAACATCGATTATGACTGATGCAATTGAGAAGGCTGTAACGGCTAAACTACAGTGTCAATTAAACAAATCTTTCAGTAAATATCATACGATCGACATTAATTTGCTCGGAATATACTATTATAATAAAGTTGATTATACAGGTAATACAGTGGCTTCACCGGTTTTCAATCAGTTTGCCTATGGCGGTATGCTTGGATATAGTTTTAACAAGGACAGGTTTTATGGTCAATTTATAGGTGCCATCGCCGGAGAATCAAATGAAATCAGCGGAGTCAGGGTTAATAGCATAATACCGGTGTTTAATCTTAATGTTCAGTATGCAATCAATAATAAAAATTCGATTGTTGTTACATCATATTATAATGTAAATCCGGTTGAGGCGGCCGATAAGACACCAAACTATATCCAAGAAAATGAATTATTGTATAAAACAGGTAATCTTTATCTTAAAAATTCTCCTTTAAGTTCTGCTTCGATTGATTACACATGGTTACCAAACAACATATTTTCAATCTCGGCAAACTTGGGATGGTTTCAAAGGTTCAACCGTATTGTACCGGTTTTTACACCCGACGGTCCCGATGGATTGATGTTGCGCTCGCTTGAAAACAATGGTGATTATCAGGATTTTTATGTCGGTACATCTCTATCGGCAAAATTACTGAAACGCTCATTAGTTTTCAAGGTAGTTCCACGCATGTGTTTTGAAAAGACGACTGGTTTGTATACCGACCGTGCCAATTATCTTTCGTTATCCTTGAGCACGACATATTATCTTGACAAGTTCTATTTCTCGGCTTATTATTCAACCGCAAGCCGCAACTTGGTGGAATACAGCCTTAACGAGACATCGATAAAACGTAAGCCATACTATCGAATCAAAGCAGGATGGAGCAATGGGCGATGGAATTTGAGCGCATCGGCTGTCAATATTTTCAGAAGGAATTGGGTGGAGTCGACATCGAGTCTAAAAAGCGTCTGGTTTGACCAGTTCACAACCGAATATGGAGCCTCAAGTCATCGTTATGTCGGGATTACTGCCAGCTATACTTTTGGATTTGGCAAGAAAGTAAAACGTGGCGATGAAATTCAAACGACAGACGAAGGCGGGTCGGCAATTATGAAATAGTTTATAAATCTGAAATATGAGTTATCCAAGGTTGTGTAGAATGGGAAATTTTTGCTAAATTTGACCCCAAACTAACATTAATCCTTGATAAACGATTTACTATTTTTCAAATGAAACGCATCACATCTAATTTTAAACGTTTTTCAGTTGTCCTGATTTGTACTCTCGGTTCGCTTTGTGCTTTCGGCTGGGGTCGCACCGGTCACGATGCGGTAAGCTATATCGCTGAGTGTCATTTGACTCCGACGGCTAAAGCGAATATTGAGAAGTATCTTGATGGGGAGTCGATAGTTTATGATTCGTCGTGGCCCGATTTGATTCGTGCTACGCCCGAGTATAAGCATACGAGTTCATGTCACATGTATAATATCGGTGCTGACGGGAAGTATCAGCCTCGACCAAAGGGTGACGCTGTTGCTCTTTTAAATCAACAGATTGAGTTGTTGCGTGACTATAAAAATTTGCCCGACTCGACGGTAAATGTCGGTATCAAGTTTATTGTTCACATGATGGGCGATCTTCACTGTCCGTCGCACCCCGATTTTGAAGGTATCAATCAATGGTTTGGTTTTGAGTTGAACGGTAAACCGATGGAATATCACAAGTTTTGGGATTATTATGCCATCGAAACGAGTCACAAGTGGTTTTTCACTGAATACCAAAATCAGCTTGACCGAAAATCGCCTGAAGAAATCGCGGAAATTTGTCAAGGTTCAATTGAGGATTGGGCAAACGAGACTGCCGGAATCGTCGGAGTGACATACGAATGGATTAAACCTGAAATGAAATTAAACAAGCAGGAAACCAATCTGCTTTTGCTCAAATCAGCTCGTCTTGCCGACCGCCAAATTGCGAAAGCCGGCTACCGCCTGGCTCACATCCTCAATTCAATCTTTGACCCTGAATATGGTCAATAAGTGTTATATCTTCACTCAATCTTTATTTCAGGATTAATCTCCAGTAAATCATGTATAAAGGCGTCAATGTCTTTGGGCGAAATTTCAAGCGGGACTGCTAATTTGGTCGTTCCGTGTTCAAATTTAATTGAGATTCGGTCAGTTGATAGGGCTGGCGCTGCCAAGATACTTTTAACTCTCTTGATCGACTTTATATTTTCGATTGGATACCAGCGGCATTTGCCATTACCTTTCACTCCAAGTTGATCGCCTTTGATGATATAATAAACTGATGTTAAGGCGAGTCCGATTATGCCAAGAAAGATCAATGCAGCAATCAAAACCAAATACCACTCAAGCCCGGCAAGTATCATTGCTGTTGGTGCGATAGTTATAACGAGGAACAAGGTAAGATTGACCCACCAATCAATTTTTGATCTGTAATATTTAGCTGTCATTTCAATTCCGATTTTTGATATAAAATATCTCGCGACCATCGATTGTCTCAACTTCGTAGGGAAGTGACGGTGGGATGGGAGCCGGTTTGCCGCCGTTTTGACTGAGGTCAAAGGGGGCTCGCTCGATGCGTATTCTATCCCACAATCCCGATTTAATAAACTCGTTAAGCATTGTCGGACCGGTTTCAACGAGTACCGAATTTATATTGCGTGAATAGATTTGTTGAAGTATTTCGGCTGGTGATGAGGCTGTTAAGATGATTGGCTCTGAACCTGTAGTGAAAATATTGGCGTTGGGTGAGGTTTTGCCGTTGCGGTCAAGAATGAATTTTACAGGTGATTGACCTCCGCTCCAAAGCCGGGTGTCAAGTTGGGGATTGTCGGCAATGACTGTAGATGAGGTTGTTAAGATCGCTTGGTGGCAACTTCTGAGCTGATGAACAATCGTTGAGGTTAATGGTGTGGAAAATTTAACGGGATGTCCCTCTTTGTCAGCCATATATCCGTCATTGCTCTGAGCCCATTTTAGCGTTACAAACGGTCTTTTTAGTGAAAACGAAGTCATAAACACCGGGTCAAGTTCACGACATCGCTGTGCGATTTCTCCGTCGGCAACAATTACATTGATACTGGCTCGGCACATCATTTCAATACCTCCGCCATCAACTTTGGGGTTGGGATCTACCGCACCGACTACAACACGTTTAACTCCTTTTTCAATGATTAACAGCGAGCATGGGGGAGTTTTACCATAGTGAGAACAGGGTTCGAGCGTCACATAGATGGTGGCTTGTTCGAGCAATTTTTCATTAGCTTTGCTTACCGAATTAAAAGCATTGACTTCGGCATGAGGTCCTCCACATTTTCTATGAAATCCTTCGCCAATGATGAGGTCTCCGACAGCAATAACTGCCCCGACATGAGGGTTGGGGGCAACGTTTGATAGACCAAGACGTGAAATCTTGATTGCACGTTCAAGCATTTTACGATCGACTGCTGTCAGGTTTGATTGGGATGACATCTATGTTATAATTATTAATATGATAACGCTAAATTTGGTGATTTTTATATGCAAAGATAGTCGATAGGTGTACGAGTATTACAAAATTAACATCTTTTAAGAGGATAGAAAGGTCTTTTATGATAAAAACTTTATAAAAACGGCTTTTCTGTTTTTATAAAAGCAGTATCTTTGCAAATATTTTTTCAGAGACTTCTGAAAAATGATGATAATGAACCTTAGTTAACCTCAAATTTATATCTTTTCTTAGATTTATACCAAATGTTTATCACGTTAATTATCCTATTTGTAATCGGCTATATTATCATAGCCCTTGAACATCCGCTAAAAGTTGATAAAACGGCAACCGCACTTTTGCTTGGTATGCTTATGTGGATTTTGTATGCTTTTGGAGCTGAATATCTTGTCCCGATGGCTGAAGGCGAACAACTCTCAAAGTTCATCGCTGAAAATCCCCATGAAGTTCAAAAGTCGCTTTATCAACAGGCTCTTGACTATGTTTTGAATGTCAAGATTGTTGAATCGCTTGGCGATATCACTCAAACATTGCTATTCCTTATCGGTGCAATGACGATTGTTGAGTTGATTGATGTTCACGATGGATTTTCGGTTATCACCAGCCGTATCAACACTCGTAAAAAGTCACGTTTGCTTTGGGTAGTGTGCCTCACTACCTTCGTGTTCTCTGCCATCCTTGACAACATGACTACAACGATTGTGATGATTATGCTCCTGCGCAAACTCATTGCAAACAAGAAAGTACGTTGGATTTATGCTGCTATGGTTGTGATTGCTGCTAATACCGGTGGGGCATGGTCGCCAATTGGAGACGTAACTACAATCATGCTTTGGGTCAAGGGAAATGTAACAGCTCTGGCTCTTATCAAGTTTGTGCTATTGCCAAGTTTGGTAGCTCTGCTCGTCCCCTTGATTATTGTTTCACGCCGTCTCAAAGGTAATCTTCCTGAAAAAAGAACTACTCACGAAGGTAATCGTTGGCTCTCGGCTGCCGAACGCAACACGATGTTTATTCTTGGCGTTGGTGGTTTGATTTTTGTCCCGATTTTCAAGTCGATAACTCACATGCCCCCATTTGTCGGAATCTTGTTTGTTCTCGGTGTACTATGGGTTTATACTGAGATTTTTTATAATCGTAAACAGCTTAATTCCAAGTTCGACGAAATGCCGGTCAATCGTTTGCCTCGATTGATTGCCCGTATTGATATGCCCTCGATTTTATTTTTCCTCGGTATCTTGATGGCTGTGAGTGTACTTCAGGCTACAGGTGCACTTTCGGCAACAGCGGCATTCCTCGATGAAGAGGTTCATAATATCTATGCAATCAACGTTTTGTTAGGCGTTCTATCGTCAATTGTCGATAACGTGCCTTTGGTGGCAGGTGTTATGGGTATGTATCCCGTGGTTATGGACACAGTTCAGGCAACAGGCTATCAGGCGGCATTTGTGATTGATGGCGTGTTCTGGGAATTCCTTAGTTACTGTGCCGGTGTCGGCGGTAGCATTCTCATTATTGGTTCGGCTGCCGGTGTGATTGCAATGGGTATTGAGAAAATCAACTTTGGTTGGTATCTAAAAAAATTCTCGCTCCTTGCCTTTGCCGGTTATCTCGCCGGAGCGGCTGTTTATATTTTAGAGGTATTCTTGTTCAAATAATATAACACTTTATATATAATGAGTTTCCCAACCCTGACCCGGTTGGGAAACTTTAATAATTTTAAATGGAAGTAGTCTACGAAGATAATCACATAATTGTTGTCAATAAAGCTCCCGGTGAGATTGTCCAGGGTGACAAAACGGGTGACAAGCCGTTGAGCGAAATTGTTGGCGAATGGCTGAAGAAAAAGTATGACAAGCCTGGCAATGTTTTTGTCGGGGTGGTTCATCGTCTTGATCGTCCCGTTGGCGGGCTGGTTATCTTTGCCAAGACTTCAAAGGCTCTTACTCGTCTCAACGAAATGTTGCGTAAGGGTGAAATACATAAAACCTATTGGGCGATTACCCGTAATATGCCTGCCGAGCCCGAGGGCTTGATTAGCGGATATATCCGCACGGTCGAACGAAACAATAAATCATATTTTTCGACGACACCAAAAGACGGTGCTAAAGAAGCGAAGTTGAGCTATAAGCTGATTTCGTCATCAGACCGATATTATCTGCTCGAAATCAATCTGTTGACCGGACGTAAGCATCAGATTCGCGTGCAATTGGCATCAATTGGTTGCCCGATTAAAGGTGATTTGAAGTATGGCGACAAACGCTCAAATCAAGACGGCTCGATAGCCTTGATGGCTCGTCATCTTAATTTTGTACATCCTGTGTCGGGAAACATTATCAATTTGACTGCTCCCGTACCGGCAGGTTCTGAAGAGACACTTTGGAAATATCTTGAGGCGGGTGCCGAACAAAAGGAAAATTGAAATACACATAATATAATATAAGGGGCAATGGAAAAAAAAGATTTAAAGATTATATTTCTCGGTACTCCCGAGTTTGCAGTTGAGTCGCTTGATAAGATAGTTGAAAACGAATATAATGTTGTTGCTGTCGTTACTATGCCCGATAAACCTGCCGGTCGCGGTCATAATCTTTTGCAATCGCCCGTCAAGCAATATGCCCTTTCAAAAAATATCCCTGTTCTCCAGCCTGTTAATCTGAAAGATGAAACTTTCGTTGAAGAACTTCGCTCTTATGGTGCTGATCTTTTTGTTGTTATTGCCTTTAGAATGTTGCCCGAGGTCGTTTGGCAAATGCCACGTTTGGGAACGTTCAATTTGCACGCATCGCTTTTGCCTGACTATCGTGGAGCTGCTCCAATCAACTGGGCTGTAATAAACGGCGACACCAAAACCGGTGTGACAACATTTTTTCTAAAGCATGAAATAGACACCGGGGATATTATCGATCGTGCAAGTATCGAAATCAACCCCGAAGACAATGTTGGTGATGTTCATGACCGTTTGATGTCGCTTGGTGCCGACCTCACATTAAAAACACTCGGCAAAATTGTTGACGGTACGCTCGAAACTAAACCCCAATCAGCGTTTGAAGATGAAAATCAGGCACTACATCCCGCTCCCAAAATTTTTAAAGAAACTTGTCATATTGATTGGAGCCATTCTGTTGTAGATGTGCATAATCTTGTGCGCGGACTATCTCCCTATCCTGCCGCATGGTCGGTAATCGATGATGATGGACCTCTTGCCGGTCGTCAGGTCAAGATTTTTGAAACACAAATAGATGAAGCCTCGTCTGATTCATTTATTCCGGGACGAGTTACTGTAATCGGTAAGGATAAAATCACTGTAGATTGTGGTGATGGTCGACTTTTAATAAAAAAACTGCAGCTTCAAGGCAAAAAGGCAATGCCTGCCGACGAATTTTTGAGAGGTGCAAAATTGGTTAATCCTCGACTGGTATAATAATATAATGTACCGTCAATGTTAATTCCCGATTTGTTAATTAAAAATAAGACTATTCCTGTCGAGCGAATAATTTAATAACACGGTTGTTTTACACATTTTTACGTGTTTAGCCCTATTATATAATATAATGTGTAATTTTTTTGAGTAAATCCGTGAAATTATTATACTGATATACAGTGGTTTATAAATTTAGTATAAATTTTTATACCAAAAAGTGATGCTAAAATTTGCACAATTAAAAAATAGTGCGTAACTTTGCACCCGCTTTTGAGATATAGATCTCGCGAACAGCCAAAATCGACGAATTGTGCAGTTAATTACTGTTAAAATTTAAATCGCTTTTGGTCAGTTCAAAAAAAAGTGGTAATTTTGCATCACTTTTGCGATTTATAAAATCCGAAAGCGACCCGAGAACATTGAAAGATTTACAATAGACAAGAGTAGTACAAGAGT
>CAMWIM010000043.1 GCA_947174335.1 uncultured Porphyromonadaceae bacterium
GCAAGCATATCGATAACCGGGACTACACCTATAACCCCGTCTTTAATTGATAGATCTTTAGAAATCCTTTTCAAACCCTCGACCTCCTGCTTGATAATAGTACTGACCATATTATTATCTACTAAGCCTAAATATAAGCCTATTGAGGTATTCCCGTGATATAATCCCGGAAAGGTTCGATTAAAAAGATTTAATAATATTTCAGTGCTCAAATACATATTCTAACAATAAGTTAAACAGATAAATTTGGAAATATTAATTACGCGAAGCCGCTCTATTGTTAAAGTCATTGTAATTATCAACGTCTTTGTATTTTGTCTTTATACGATTAAATGTATACGATAAAGAAATAGAGATTGATCTTCCGTCATAGTCAAATTTTGATTTACGAATGGAGGTGCTAAAAAAAGAAGTAACAGTTGACGGACTAACAGCACGATTAAATAAATCTGAGGCTGTTAGAGATATGTTTAAGGATTTCTTTAACAGGGAAGTCGAGATACCGATATTAACTCCTAATGTATGCCCTATTTTCTGATTAGTAGTAATATAAGGACTGCGATACCAACTATTAGTAAATACATTATATTTTTTCGCTATTGTATATCTACAATTAACCATTATCAACCCCGAAATGTTTTTAGAAGACGGAGTACTTACTTCTTTAGGGTATGAGAGATGTGCATATTCCAATGAACCCGTTGCAAAGAGGTTAAAATTACTACGCCAAAGATTATATGAAATATTATATTGTAATTTTTTATAGCGACCCACATTCAGAGGGGTATAAACGCCACACAGACTATTTGACGGGTCAAGCAAAAGTACCTCGGTTACAGAATTATTCCTCCATGAATACGAAATACCTGTAGTGATCCCTTTAAAAGAACCGGCGTTAAGAGTGACATTGTGATATCTGCAATATCGCAAATCAGGATTTCCCTGATAATAATTTAGCGAGTCAATCTGCTGTTTAATTGGATTTAGCTCATAATATGAAGGAAATTCCGGTTTTGAATTATAACCTAATGAAATTGATCTAGCATTAATATTATACTTCAATGATAAATTAGGCGCTATAACGTTATACGTCCTTGAGAAAATTTCAGGCAAGTAATAATGCATTTTATCATATACGTAAGAAATGGCTCCATGAAAAGTAAATTTACGTATTCGCTTCTCATATCCTAAATACGGAGTGAAACTATAAGCTCTGTTATGATTATTAGACAAATATTCGTTTTGCACGTAGTTGGTAATATTATTTGAGTAAACAAGATTATAACCTCCTGAAAAAACTCCCCCAAAAGTCTCATGAGAAAACTCGCAATAAGATAAAAATGAATCAAAACGAGTAGGACTTGTTATTACATCCAAAACATGTTCAGAATTTCTATATTTTTCGTTTTCATCACGCCTTATTGCATTATACGATACGCTTACCGACAACTCCGTAGCATCTGACTCCATAAAATAACCTAATGAAACATTATGAGAATTATTAGAATTACATATCTTACGCTCGAATGTTGATTCAGTGAAATAATTCAACAAATCCACTCTGTCATTTATATTACGATTTACATGTCTCAAGTTTCCTGTATATTGAGCCTGTATTCTTGAATACGAGTTTACCGTATATGCAAAACCTCCCGTCAAATTCAAATTGTTTGATAAATTATGCGCGTTTTTTTGCTGGGTGTATCCTAATAAATCGTCATTATTAAAATTTGTAATCTGAACATCCTGAGTCTTACTTCCGGAATGAGTATAGTTTGCCGAAAGAGAACCTGATATTCTCTTTGTAGAAAACAAAATCCCCACACCGGTTGTTGCGCCTGGCAAGCTTCGCTGTGTATAACGTACTGAGGGATTTAGCGATATATAGTCAGATAAATGCTTGCGTAATTTTATAACTATTACACATTTTGTACCGGGAGGATAAGAAACCCCAGGTTCTCGCAAAATTTGAATTTGAGCAACTTCTTTTGTTGGTATAGCATTTAGCTCTGATTGAGACGAAATACGTCGCCCATCAACATAAATCAAAGGTTCACCATAACCCGGGATGACAATTTTTCCAGTTTCTTGTTTCATAAGCCCCGGCACCCATTCCAGTCCATTATTCAACGAACCAAATTCAGCAATATAACTATTACCCACATTTGATATTATGGTATTTACACCTTCCTCCCTTAAAGTCGCATCAGGAGTCACAACAACCTCCTTAAGTTGAAGTGGTACTCTTTCCATTGCAACGTTCAATATGCCATCTTTTGAAGTACATAAGATATCTACCGGAATAAATCCCTTAGCTTCAATCATTAATCTGTTAAAATCTATATCCGGGAGTTGTAAAATAGAGTCCCGAGATGAAAAACTTGTCAAGAATATAGAATCGTTATATAAGCTTATTTTTGTCGGTACGGCTCCCTTTGATGAAATATGGACCCTATATGCATATCCGTCTAAAGATATATTCAGAAAGATTATTATAATTATATATATAAATTTATTTACTTTTCCCATATAAGTTTAGGATAATATCGTTTAACTTATCTTTTTCAGCAGGACATGGACGGTGAGTTCCATCTAAACATTCTCGCTCATTTGGACATCCCCCACCACAAATTGGTAAAATTGAACATTGCGAACATACCGGGTCTGTTATAGGGCTATAAGCCAATGCCAAACGACTTTGCTTGTTAAGTGAGATTTTAAAATCCACTATATTCCCAATTGAATAATTTTTACGGCCCAAATGTTCCATACATTTATAAATATCCCCATCTGGTCCTATAACATAATATCCCTGTGAACGTAAAGGACATGCCCCCTTGAATCCCGGTATCCTATAAGGAGCACCGTGAGCTATTAGAAAATCAAAATATTCAGTACATGAAAGACAATTTTCAGAGCCATCGAAATTTGTTTTATTACGAACATAATTAGAAATAAATAATATACGTCCCTTTTTATAATAATTTTGAAAGTTTTCTTTTATAAAATTCTTTAGAGAATCAAATTCCGTGATATTATTCCTATCTACATTTATTTTAACAATGATAGTCGTATTAGTGGACTCCAGTAATCGTGTTATATTATTTATAATAATTTGAAAAGACCCCTCCCCGGTTCTAAAAAATCGTTTGGAGTCATGAGCTTTTTCAGTTCCGTCAAGAGTTATCTGGATAGACTTAATCTTAAATCGATCTATATCATCTATAAAAGAATCCGGCATAATAGTGCCATTGGTAATCATGGTAGCATCAAATTTCAGTCCATCTTCTTGCAACAATTTCTCACTAAGATTTGAGATAGCTTTATACTGAAGCATTGGCTCACCACCAAACCAAGTAATATGCACGGGCAAATGTTTCTTTTTAATTATAAAAGTATATAATTTTTCAACAACGTCAGCCGTAATGGAACTATCAGAGCGTGTATTCTTTTCAAAACAATAGGGACAAGACAGATTACAATTCAACGAGGTTGCTATAACAATATTGAGTTCTTTAGGGCAATATATTGAATTATTAAAAATATAGGAATATTTGAGAAAATCGTCATCTTGTTCGACAACAAATCCTCCCATAATTAAATTAGGATTTGTTACTTTATATTGTCCATCAGGAATCTTAATTACAGCCCCTGAAAGAGAGTTATATACAATTATATTCTCTCCAACATGTACCAAATTATTGAATCTTGAAAAAATCATCAAATTAAAGTTAAAATTTAAATGAGGCTATGTCATAATAATTTTAGACATAGCCTCATTAATGGTCAATCAAATATGAAATCTGAGCCACAATAAAGGTTTTTACAATCATTTTTAGCATAGTATGGCGAACAAAAGTTCTTACCACATTGATAGCCACCAAAAAGTTCGCCGAGTTCATCTTCTGCAAGCAGATTTGCTTGATCACTGAAGCCTGCACGAAGGAGTTCGAATTCTTCGTGTTGATTGTTTTGTACTTGTTTTTTCATTTTTGTTTTAATTTTGTGGAGTATAAACTCCGGTTAATAAATGATTTTGGGTTGTAATTATTATTGTTACAAATTGCACTTTAATATTAGATAGTTTAGCAACAAATTCGCTTTCATTAACGGTTTGGAGCAGACATGCGTTGTCAACCCATAACTCGTAAGATATTACTGATTCTGAGATCTCATCCGGCAAAATAATCGATTGCATCTCCCAATCGACATAGCCTGTCATTTTATATGAAATTGAACGCTTACCGATAACAGGGATATCTTCATAATCGATATCAGAATCTTCATTCTCATACTCTATCGAAAAAGTTGTTTGAGCTTCCGTCATTAATGGAGTCGCAAACGTCATTGAAAAGATGATAATGATACGTTTTAAAAGCTTATGCATGGTTGTTAATTTTTATTTTTCTTGTCGCAAATTTCAAGAATTTTATTGAAACAAACGTAACAATAGCGAGCGGAAAATGGACGGAATTTAATTTCCGCTCTTTTCCCGCTCTTTATTAGGGGGGGTAATCTGCTTATAATGAGCGAATTACAACGTCTATATTTTTTTGGTTAGTTTTCTCGCCAAAAATTTTAAAACTCAAAGATTCACGTCGTGATGAAATACTTCCTTTGGCTTTTCCAAGCATAGGAGCCATTTGAGATGGCGTAATTCCACATCTGATAAGTATGATTGTCTGCAACTCGTGGTGTTTTATATTACCACCCATCAGCAATCGTAAGTTAGTCTCAAAGTCAGGGCTATCTTGCAATATCAGATTATATAGTTCGCTCCATAATTTATTGGAATCAGGAATAAACTCACCGTTTTCAGCATATTTTATCAATTTTCCATAACTTTCAGAATTAATTAGATTTAGCGACAAAGCAACATCCTGTATATTAGCAATTTTTTCTTTGAGCTGTTTGCGTAATAAGTCAGGTGTTAATGTAGTCGTAATAGTGGTATTAGACAAGTGCGAATCTTCTTTTCTGTGTTGAATAGCATCTAAACGGGCAATAGTTTCATGCAACCTTATTATGGTTTGTTTGGTATGATTTCGGTATAGTAAGAAAATCAATACAATAATTAGCACAAGAGTCACGGAAACAAAGAACCCTATCATGATTTTATTACGCGAAGCAAATGCTTTGGCCTTTTCTCGTTCATGTAGCTGGTAATTATACAAAGACAGTTGCATTAGAGCCTGCTGGGACTCATGTTTGTCATAATAATCTTCAAGAATCTTGCTATAGTCTCTGACATAGTGAAGAATTGAATCAGGAGAAGATTTAGAAATCAGCTCTTCGGAAAGTAGATTTTTATAACCACTCTTTCGATTATTCGGGTCTTTACTATGAGCTAACTCAAACGCATAAGTGTAGGCAGTATCAATAATGTTTGATTTCAAATAAATGCCTGTTGCATAGGTCAAAGCTAGATTTTTATATTTTGGGACGACAGAGTCTATTACAGAATGGATTATGAACCGAGCAAAATCTATATTATTCTCTTGAAACTCACATGCTGCAAGATGAACTGATATATTTGCCCTATCCTCATTGGTCAACGGTGTTGCTAATTCCAGAGCTTTCAAATAATTTTGCTTTGCTTCTTTTATCCTATTTGCATGAGAATAAATCGATCCTAAGAGAACATGATCATAAACAAGGCCATATACATCTTTTAGTAGTGAGTCAATGTGCAGCGATTCCTTGATATATGGAATTGCCTCATCGTATATTCTTAAATCATTCAACAATCGTGCCGTCTGACTAAGAATAACCGAGCGTAATCGAATATTTGATTCAGCAGGGGTAATAGAAAGGGCATCTTGAAAATATTTCAAAGACGTAGGATAATCGCCCAAATCACTATAAACGCGACCGCCATAGTAAAGAGCCTCGGGATAACGCCCATTGTCCTGATGATTAGATTCATAGTTAATTACCTTCAAAATAAGACTATCAGATGTATGCTCAATATAGGCTTTATCTCGAACTTTAACCGAAAGGAAGTCATAAAAATGCTTGTCTTCTTCAGACAGTGAGGCTTTGGAAATAGCATTCAGCGAGTCTAAAGCCTCTTTTGGAGACTTCTCGCATAATAACGATATGTTGCTCAATCGTGAATCGGGGTCTTTATGACCACAACTCACAAATATCAGAGCGATTAATATGCTTGTTATTATACGAGTAATCATAAGTTTGTCAGGGTTGACGGTCAAAGAAGGGGTTTTTGCTTGAGCATGACAAGGGGATGCCGAAAATGAGATCGACATTTTCGCCGAGCAGCCTGAGGTTCATCGCTGCAACGCCGATTGAGTACATCACGCGGGTGTCAACTCTCATGTCGGCGGCTACTGAAACGGCACTACCGACAGCAATACCGGTGTCAACGGCATTGAATGCGCAGGGTGCTGACTTCGGTTTATCGGCGCAGGTAGGAAATCCACAAAATCCACAGTTCAAACCGATGGGCGATTTTTTGACGCCTATCAAGACGATAGCTTCAGCCTTTAGAATGTTGTGACCGTCACGGTTGAAAACAGGTTTGCCGGTCTGTTCAAAAAGTTGCAACATCTCGTCAGACAGACGTTTGATGTCGTCGCCGGTAACAACAGCGGCTTCCACAAAATCGAGTCCGCGACCTTTGGGCGCGGTACGGGCTGCATTAAGCATCGCCAAGGCTACATTCAAAATGCGGTCGGGGCGATTTTCTCTTTCGTTAATAATCATGATAATGCTATTAGATAATCAGCATTGCGTCTCCGTAGGCTCCGAATTGATAACCTTCTTCAATAGCGACTTCGTAGGCTTTCATAATCAAGTCATATCCACCGAATGCACAGGTCATCATCAACATTGTTGACTCGGGCATGTGGAAGTTGGTGATGAAGTCGGTAACAACAGTGAAGTCGTAGGGTGGGAAGATGAATTTGTTGGTCCAGCCTGAGTAAGTTTTCATGTGACCACCCATCGATACAGCACTGGCAATACCACGAAGAACTGACGCTCCGACGGCGCAAACGCGATGTTCAGCATCTTTTGTAGCGTTTACAGCATCAACAAGTTCCTGAGAAATTTCGAGCTGTTCAGAGTCCATGCGGTGTTTTGTGAGGTCTTCAACGTCGATAACACGGAAGTTGCCGAGTCCGCAGTGCTCGGTCAAGAACCCTTTTTGAACGCCCTTAATTTCAAGACGTTTGAGAAGCTCACGGCTAAAGTGGAGACCGGCTGCCGGGGCAACGACAGCGCCCTCTTTTGATGCAAAAATTGTTTGATAGCGTTCGGCATCCTCGGGCTCGGGGCGACGGGTGATATAGTAAGGGAGCGGAGTCATACCCATTTCATAGAGACGCTGTTTAAACTCATCGTGGGGTGCATCGTAAAGGAAGCGAAGTGTACGACCGCGCGAGGTTGTGTTGTCGATAACCTCAGCCACCATTGACTCGTCTTCGCCAAAATAGAGTTTGTTACCGATTCTGATTTTACGGGCAGGTTCAACAAGGACATCCCAGAGTTTGTTGTCGGCGTTCAGTTCGCGAAGCAAAAAGACTTCGATGCATGCACCGGTTTTTTCTTTGTTACCGTCAAGACGAGCAGGAAAAACACTGGTATCGTTGAAAACCATCATGTCGCCGTCGTCAAAGTAGTTGACGAGTTCCTTGAAGATATGGTGAGAGATTTCGCCGGTTTTGCGGTTTACAACCATCATGCGACATTCGTCACGACGCTCTGAGGGATATTGAGCAATAAGTTTTTCGGGAAGATTGAATTTAAACTGTGAAAGTTTCATGTTGCGATATATCTTTTAGATGCTTTAATTATCTGATTCGGTATCGTCGGGCGATACAAAAGGAAATTCTTTGATGCGTCGGCAAGCCTCATCGACTGTCAGGCAGTCGTCAACCGAAACCGAGCCGACACGGGTGCGCCGAAGGGCTGTGAGATGTCCGCCTGAGTTCAGGGCAAGACCGATGTCACGAGCCAATGCACGGATATAGGTGCCTTTTGAGCAGACCACACGGATTGTGATTGATGTCGGCTCAAATTCGATCAAGTCAATTGAGTCTATAACAAGCAGTTTGGGTTTCAGTTCGACCTCCTCGCCACGGCGAGCTTTTTTGTAGGCACGCTGTCCGTTAACTTTGCAAGCCGAATATGATGGCGGAACCTGACTGATTGGTCCGACAAACTGTTTGAGCACTTCGTTTACGAGGTCAAGAGTGATATGTTCGGTCGGGAACGTCTTGTCAATCTCGGTTTCGAGATCAAACGACGGGGTTGTTGCGCCGAGAGCGACCGTGGCGATATATTCCTTGACACCTGCCTGCAGCGTGTCGATGAGCTTCGTAGCCCGACCGGTGCAAATTATCATCACACCGGTTGCCAACGGGTCGAGAGTTCCGGCATGACCAACCTTGAATTTCTTTTTACCGATGCGACGTAACAAAGCTCCCCTGATGCGTTTGACCGCGTCAAAGGAGGTCCAGCCGAGAGGCTTGTCAACAGCAATAATTTGACCGTTTACATAGTCGACCGGACAACCATCGGGACGGTTTATAGTCATTGGCAGATTTAATGACATAATATACAGATGAGACCGACTACAAGGCAGTAGAGAGCAAACCATATCATCTTGCCCTTCTTGACAATTTCGAGCATCCATTTGCAAGCCAGACAGCCCACTATGAACGATGCCAAAAATCCGACAACCAATGCGAGCATTCCGGTTTCGGCTTGAGATGTTGCCGAAACAACATCGACAGCCGGCGATAGAATTTTCTTCAGGTCAAGAATTGCCTCGCCAAGTATCGGAATGATTACCATAAAGAACGAGAAACGCGCTACTTTTTCACGGTCATCGCCGAGAAGGATACCGGTGGCGATAGTCGATCCGCTTCGGCTCAATCCGGGAAGAACGGCAACAGCCTGGGCACATCCGATGATGAAAGCGTCAAGCCATGTGATGTCGCGGGGCGTGTATGTTGCGCTACGGAGCGGAGATGTGCGGAAAAAGTAGGCAAACGAAAGAAGTGCGGCAGTCACGAGCAGGCAAACACCGACAATCGCGAGATTTCCGCCAAAAAAATATTCGACATAGTCTTTGAAACAGAGTCCGACTATAGCCACAGGGATGCACGACACGAGTATCTTGCATACATAATAAAAGTTGTAGTCGCGTTTGACAGTGAAAAATGAGACGCAAAGCGGATAGAACTCACGCCATAAGATGACTATGGTACTGAGAACCGTAGCGACATGAAGCATTACGTCAAACTGTAGCGATTTGCTTCCTTCGAGGTCAACGCCAAGAAGCTGTCTGATGATTTCGAGATGACCACTGCTACTGATCGGGAGATATTCGGCAAGTCCCTGGACAATGCCAAGAATAAGAGCGTCTAACCAACTCATGTGATGAAAAATAATTCGGGACTATGACTGTTTTTTACGATAGATGATGGCGAACGCCATAAAAAGGAAACCGAGGAATGAGAAAAGCGGACCGATAACAATACGGCGGGTCGAATAAATATCGTGGTTAAAGGCATCGGCAGTAGATGGAGCACCGAGCATCAACAGGAACCCGAAAACAATCATCGCAGCTGCAATTATCATCAAAATAAAATTGATACGAATCAGCGGAAAATCGGTAAACTTTTCTTTTTTTATTCCGTTGTCTTTTGCGGAAATTTTGGTAGGTTTTGCCATTTTATCAAGTTGTTAAATTATTAGCTGAACAGGTCGTCATACTCATATTTCAAATAGCGGTTAGTCGCCCAAATCGAGGTGACGGCACAGATAATCACACCAGCAACCGGTACGCTGAGATAGACAATCAGAAGCCATTGATCGGGAATGACGTTTTCGAGAATCGGGTCAAAGCTTGTGGCGTAAAACAACAAAACAGCCAAAAGAATGTCGGCAATAATTCCGGCAATAAAACCGCTGACCACGTTTGACATCACAAAAGGTTTGCGAATAAATCCGGCTGTCGCTCCAACCAGCTTCATAGTGTGGATAGTGAAGCGACGGGCATAAACCGAAAGACGAATAGTGTTATTTATGAGTACAAATGAAATCAAGAAAAGCACAATTGCAATGATCGAGAGCGCGAGAATGAGCGTGTTCATCGTCTTGTTGACGCTGTCAACCATATCGGCGCGAATGTTAATATCTTCTACAATATCGAGTTTACGAAAACGAGATGTTACTATTTCGATCGAGTCGGTCGAGGCATATTCGGCAATCACTTTCACTTCATATTCCGAAGCAAACGGGTTGACACCGAGAACATCCATCACATCCTCGCCGGTTTCTTCTTTCCACTGCTTCATCGCATCATCGGCAGAGAACAGCGAAACCTCCTTTACAAAATTCATTGTCTTCAATTGAGAGCCGAGACTATCGATTTTTGAGGCGGGAACATCTTCGGCAAAAATAATGTCAAAGCCGAGATTTTCTTTGATTTGACGAGTAATATGGGAAGCCGATAAAGCAGTCAGGGCAACCAATCCGAGCAAAAGTAAAACCATTGTCACGCTGACCGTTGCCGAGATACGTGCGTTCAGAAATTTAAATTTAGTATGCTTTTTTCTCATTTTTTGATGTTTCAAATTGCAAAGATAGCATATTCAACACCCCATTGTCAAGTAAAAAGCCAAAAAGTTTGTGAAAACAACACCAAAAATCGCTAACTTTTCAAACGAAGGTAACTAAAACAAAGGAAGTTGTCTCACGACAACTTCCTTCCAAAATAAATCTTTTTTTCTTGCTATTCCTTAAATCGTGCTCGAAGCGGGACTCGAACCCGCACAGCCGCAATGGCCAAGGGATTTTAAGTCCCTCGTGTCTACCATTCCACCATTCGAGCATCCTTAGAATACTCCGGCGTGAACCGGTTTTTGCGATGCAAAGTTAATGATTTTTTTTTAAATAACTCCTATACCTCTTTTTTTTTGAAGAAATTAAAAAAATTTTTGGAACCGATTAAACCATTTTTAATCTGCCAAGTCAAATAATCAGGTAATAAAACAATAATGAGTATTTAAAGGCTTTCACCCGTGAGGATGCAAAAGTCGAGTTTCAAAAATACACTATAATCAAATTCGTTTGATTAATAAGGAGGTTTGTCAAAATCGACAAACCTCCTTATTCGTTTTATCAGTTTAATATTTAACTTTAATTTAAGTTGACGGGCAACATTGTTGCTCATTGTCGGATGTATTTTTGCAATACAAAACAAAAAACCTCTGACTATGGTACAACAAACTATTACTCCCAATGACCACATTTTTGCAACCGTCACTTGCTTTGGCGAGGAATTGATGAACCGTACCTTTACCGGAATCGATTCTCTCTCCAAACTGTTATCAATCATACGTTCTGAACTCTCGGGCTTTATCGGCTTTGTGACTCTTCGTGTCAGAAACGGAAGTCAAGGCTGGTGCCGTCAACAGGGCTTGCGTATCGGTCCGCGCCCATCGTTTGTCGTCAACCACGTTACAACCGAGGCTGTTCAGTTGAGCTTGTTCTAAACCTTTACCAAATAACGTTTCATTTTGCTTTTAGAGAATGACTCGGAGACGATTGTTATAATCGTTCCGGGTCATAATTTTTTCCTATCTCCCGATTCAATGACTTGAATTGTGTAATAACCATGATGAGAGTCACCACGGTTGCACAAAGGTCGCCCGACGGGAATGACATCCAAATGCCGTTCAACCCGAAGAAATATTGCAGAATATACAATAACGGAATCAAAAACAATACCTGACGTGTTAAACCAAGAAAAATTGATTTGCCGGCTTTACCCAATGACTGGAACAGGGTTGTCGAAATAATCTGAAAGCCGACCATCCAGAAACATACCATAGAAATCGACAACGCATTTCCGGTAACATCAATCAGATTCGGGTCGAGGGTGAAACATCTTGCAATCAGCTTCGGCACAGTCATTCCGCCTGCCCAACCGATAGCACATATAACCGTCGCGGCAATCACCGCCAATTTAAAGGCATGTTTGAGTCGGTCAATACGACGAGCACCATAGTTATAACCGATAATAGGCTGTAAACCCATTGTCAATCCGATTATGATTGAAACAAGCATCGACGTATAGGTTGAGAAAATTCCGGCGGCGGCAACCGCATTGTCGCCACCATATCGCAACAACGAGTTATTAATGATAACGTTTATCAAACAGCTCGCAACATTGACAATAGACGGCGCAGCTCCAATCGCGATGATTCCGCAGACAACGTTCCATCTCAGACGATAAATTCCACGACGATAGCGCAGCGTACTTTCTTTTAATGAGAAATGTCTCATCACAAAAATAGCCGAGACCAGCATAGACATGTCGGTAGTTATTGCCGCACCTTTGATTCCCATGTCAAGACCGTAAATAAAAATCGGGTCGAGTATGATATTTAATCCGGCTCCGATCAACATCGTGTACATAGCCTTTTTAGGGAATCCCGAAGCCCTCATGATATTGTTGAAACTGAATGTCAAATTGATAAAAAATAAACCCGGCAACATATAGTACATAAACTCGCGTGCGTATGGCAACGTTACATCGCTCGCGCCAAAAGCCCGCAACATATCGTCCATAAATATTGTATACAATATCAGGTAAAGAGCCGCGTTAACAACAGTCAATACCAATGCGTTACCCATTACACTCAATGCACCGTCATGGTCATTGTTACCAAGCATGATTGACACACGGGCTGCCGCACCACCACCGACAAGAACACCGATAGCAGTATTGATATTCATTACCGGAAAGGTAACTGTCAGACCGGCAATTGCATCAGGTCCCACAACGTGTCCGATAAACATACGGTCAACAATGTTATAGAGTGCCATCACAACCATACCCACAACCGACGGCAGGCTGTATTGCCACAACAAACGTCCGACCGGACGTTTTACAAATTCATTAAGACGTTGATTGTTTTGAGCCATTGCTGAAAATTATAATTAAATAACGAAAAGAAGAGGTTGAACCTCCACGGACCAACCTCCTCATATTTTAACTAACCTTTAAAATTATGAAAAACTATGTATGGATTTTATTTTGCTGCTTCAGCTTTGGCGCGGGCGAGAAGTTTGTCAACATCAATGCCGTAAGCATCGCCATATTGAGGATATTTTTCAACGATATCTTCATAAATTTCAGCCTCAGCTTTATAATTTTTTTGTTCGCGATATACACGAGCAAGCTTCATCATAAAGAATGGAGTGTAGAGGGTATTATCGTCTGATTTTGAGATTGCGCTCTTGTAGGCTTTCACTGCAGCGTCAAGATTGTCGAGGTTAACATAGCAGTCTCCTACAAGCGACTGAGCGGCAGCAGCGATAACCGATTCATTTGAGCTGAATTTGCAAGCATAATCAAGAGCTTTTTGATATTCTCCTTTTTCATAGAGAAGACATGCGCTCTGGAGTGCGGCACGATTTGCAGCGTCACCACCCATTTTGTCTGCCACATTAAGATATTGGGCAAGAGCAACTGAATCGTTACCGACAACAAGCTGAAGGTCGGCTTTACCGATTTCTTCGTTACCTTTTGCTTTTGACGGCTCATGAATCAAATAAACGTATGCGAGGATAAGAGCCACCACGATAGCTACACCCAAAGTGCACCACATGATAACCTTCTGATTTTTCTGTACTTTTTCAGTAACGTTTACAAGGTTATCGTTGAGTTCATCGATACCTGTAGCCTTTTCTTCAGGATGTTTGTTTTTTGCCATTTTTGCTATGAAGTTTTTTAATTTTGCTATTACTAAATGTCTAATGACTTGCAAAATTACGCTTTTATTTTCAAATAACAAAAAATAGCCGTCAAAAACCGCAATTTAGACCCTTTCCACCTATTAGTTCTGATTAAGCGGAGTCATGTGATAGCCGAGGGCATTCAACTCCATTTCCATTCCGGCAAGATAGAGCTGATGAAGTGCGGCGACATAACATCCGAGAGCGGCTTCAGTTCCCGGTTCAACATGTTCGTGGTTCAACAAACCGAACACACGCGAAGCACACTCGGCAACGAGTTCGGTGATTTTCTCAGCTGCCTCATCACGGTATCCGAGCAAATCCTGAACAACATATTCGTCCATATTGTCATATCCCTTTTGGTCGCGCAGAGCTTCGTAATAGTCTTTGCGTTTTGAATTGCCTTCCCAGTCGGTATCCCAATAGAATGCCATCGCCATCCCGACAAACATCATCCAACCGAGCGATACAACCGGATAGTTTTTAAATTCACGGGCACCGTCAGGAATATAAGAACGACAAATCTCGCCCCACTTTTCTTCAACGTCAATACATTCGGGTACATGGGCGTCGAGAGCCTCCTTCTTCTGCAAGAAAGAAGTTAAATCGGCTTTTACCTTTTCTTCAAATTTATCTACAAGCTGTTTTGTTTCGTTGTTTTCCATATTGAGTTGTCAGTTTTAATGTTTAAAAATCTATTCTACTCATAAAACAACCGGGATTGCTTAAAGTTTGTCAGCGGGTAACAAACCCTTGATATTATAAATTTTTTCGACAAATTCACGGAAAGCACCCTGACCGCCGGGCGTTATCGTCACATAGTCAACAGCCTCTTTTATCAACGCTATCGCATTTGAGGGCGCGCCACTGAATCCAACCTTGCCGAGTAGTTCCAAATCACCGAGGTCATCACCTATATAGGCGACATCGTCAAGCGAAATTTTAAGTTCTTCGCAAAGTTTATTTGCCACCTCAAGCTTGTCTGATATTCCTTGAAAAAGGTAATCGACCTTGAGTTTTTTGGCGCGACGATCAACAATAGCGGTATCCTCGCCGGTGATTATTCCAATGGGAATGTTATTTTTGTGAGCTAATGCTACACCCATACCATCGTAGGTGTGAAATTTTTTCCACTCGTTGCCGGTTTGGTCATAATACATTCCGCCATCGGTCCATACACCGTCGATATCGGTCAAAATCAGTTTGGGCTGAAAACTCATATTCGGGTCAGTTTAAGAAGTCGTTATAGATTATTTCGTTTGCCGGGATATCTTTCTTCGCAGTTTTCCCGATGACAAGATTTCGGTCAGCCCACTTGAATCCATCGCCGGGACTGAGCATGTGGATATCTTTCTCAGTGATGATTTCACCGGCAGCGATCGGACGGTTTGACGCAATCGAGCGTTCGAGTTTCTGCTTTGAAGACGACACACTCTCGTCAATGTAAAGTTCCTCGCGCCCCATCCAACGTTCGGCAACACGGATGTCGCGGAGCATACGGTTTACACCGTCAGGTCCGAGCGAACCGGCTTGGTCGGTACCCTTCATGCGTCGGTCGATTGTTATGTGCTTCTCTATGATTTCCGCACCCATACCGACAGCCACAACCGGAGCCGAAATGCCAATCGTGTGGTCAGAGAACCCGATTTTATATTGAGGATAATTCTTTTTAAGATAGGTGATTGTGTTGAGATTGAGATTGTCGGGGTGAGTCGGATACTGAGAAACACAATGGAGAATCGAAATATCGTTGTGATATTTTGTGATGATTTCCAATGCGTCGTCAAGTTCTTTTTTCCCTGACATTCCCGTTGACAGGATTATTGGCAATTTAGTTTCAGCCAACGCTGTCAACAGCGGAAGATTGGTCAGGTCACGGCTCGCAACCTTAAGTTTGTCGGGAGTGAAGAGTTTTAGCATCGACAAACATCCCACCGCACAAAGCGTCTCTACAAAATCGAGGCCGCGCGATTTGGCATGTTTGTAAACCTCAAAATGTTCTTCATCAGAGAGTTCAAGGGCTGCGCGATGCTCTCCGTATGTACGACCGAACGAATTGGGGTTATCATAAATTCGGTTCATCTGCGAGACAGTCAGTTCTTCGTTCAAGTCGCGTTTTGTCATCTTGACAGCATCCATTGCCGGGAGATCAATACCAAATGTTTCTTCTCTTACCGGACGCGACACAAGGTCAACAATCAGCTTGGCAATATCGACCGAACCATTGTGATTCTGTCCTATTTCACCGATTATATATGTATGATTCATTTTTTGTTAGCGTTAATTGTTCGTTTCATGATGTCGTAATACTCAGGATGCTCGGTGTCGAGATATTTCATCAATTCGTCGGGCGAGAGTGATGACCCGCGGGCAACAAGATCGGTATATATTTTTTGTTGGACATCAAAGTCATCTTTAGTGTCGAGTGTCAACCTCAAGTCGGGATGATTTTCAAGGTTGGGAATTAGATTGTCAATCGGTATCAGCTTAACCGAAAACTTGTCGGGTGTGTTGTAGATGAAATTGGTGACATGCTCGTGATATAGCGGAGAATCGGTCATTGCCGCCCCCTTTTTGAGCGCATCGAGCGTTACACCCTCGGCAAAAAAACCGAAATGGGTCAAAATGGAAGGCTTTCCTTCGCGGGTTTTAAACGAAATGTAGTCATCGTCAGAGTCCCGCAACACATTTGCCAAGTATTTCAGAGCATTAAGGTCGATGAAAACGTTGTCGGCGCAAACGCGAATGATTTTGACGGCTCCGACACTCTCGGCAGCCGAAATAAAGCGTTGCAAAACATCATTCTCGCTGCCACGGAAACAGGTGATACCCATCTCGTTACAAAGATCCTCAATCATTTTGTCGCGCGTATTGGTCGATGTAGCGACAACAATGCGTGACAAATCGCCTTTGAGCGTGGACAAACGCTCAAGAAGAATTTGCAAAACCGGTTTACCCTTGAAAAAGGGTGTCGTCATTTTGTCGGGCAAACGTGTCGAGCCGGTTCGGGCTTGAATGATTACAGTAGGTTCCATTTTGTCGGGAATACTTTATTGTATATGCAAAAGTAACATATTAAACTGAATCGTGCAAATTTACCAATCCTATACACGACAAAAAAGCGGCGCGATTGAATCGCGTCGCCTTTAATATTTTTTTCTCTTAGCTGTTAGAACATTTTGAGTGCTACGTCGGTGAGCCATATCCAGAGAGGACAGAATCCCACGAAAAGAATAACGCTCAATGTCAATGATGAGGTACCGGTTGCAACATAAGTGTTGTTTTCGTCGGCGATGATGATACCTGAGAATGCAGGTGGAAGGGCTGCTGCCACAACCAGCATCTTAAGGTTGGCGGGTTCCATGTGGAAAAGCAAACCGAGAGCAAGTACCACTGCAGGCATAACCAACATTTTCATGATTGAACCGAGAATAACCTGCCAGTTGATTGAGAACTTGATAGCTGAAAGGGTAATACCGGCTGAGAACACTGCCAATGAAGCGTTGGCTTTGGCGATAAGGTCAAACGACGGGCTGAGTTCTTTTGGCCAGGGGATACCGGCGAGTACCCAGATGACCGCAAGGATAGGAGCCCATGCAACCGGCTGTTCAAGAGCATGAAGCACCGGTTTCCAAGCCGATTCTTTCTTTCCGCCATTTGCCGCACCTTGTTTTTCGAGCGATGCGTTCATCAGTGACAAGCCGACAGGGATACCGATAGCGTTAACCACTATACCCACAATCGCTACAACCAATGCAACAGAGGGCAAACCGACTGTTGAGTCAAAGATAGGTTCCAATACTGCAAATCCAAGGAAACCGATTGTCGGTGAACCACTGATCAAGGCTGAAACGGCGGCATCAGCACCGGTGTTCTTTTTGAAGCAGTACTTAAAGATAAAGTAAACGAGCATAAAACAGCCCATGATACCGATAATTGACACAAGGGTCAAATTGACATACTTGGCAAGATCGGCACGCGACGATTGAACGATTGACACGAACAACGCAGCCGGGAGGGCGAAGTCAAGCACTACTTTGTTGAATTTCTTTGCGTCATCTCCGCTGAAGGCACCCTTCTTTCCGGCGATAAAACCGGCAAGCATGACCACCACAATTGGCACGATGGCATATAATATGATGTGTAACATAATTTAAACGTGTTTTAAAGGGTGGAACAATTAAACGGTGTAATCAATAAGCGGGGTCGGGTTAAGATAACCGATGTGACCGCTTTCTTTACCAGAATCAGCGGCGAGCTGAACGTTGATGATTGCAGGTTTTTTAGATGCAATTGAATCGGTAAGTGCTTTGGTAAGCTCGGCAGGTGTTGTTACATAGTAGTTTGCTGCACCGAAGGCTTCACCAATCTTGTCATAACGGGCGTTGATGTCAAGTGTTGTAGGAGCAGGTTCTTTTGAGCCTGACGGGTTGACACCGACACCGTTGTAGATACCGCCATTGTTGAAGACTACAACTGTACACGGCAACTGATAACGGCAGATTGTTGCGAAGTCCATACCTGAGAATCCGAATGCCGAGTCACCTTCAACAGCAACTACGCTCTTACCGGTTGAAACGGCTGCTCCGATTGTTGAACCCATACCCATACCCATGATTGACCATGATGCACAGTCAATACGATGGCGGGGTAATGCCATATCAACTGAGTCACGGGTGTCGTCAAGTGTATTGGCACCTTCGTTTACAAGGATAACATCGGGGTTAGATTCCAAAATAGGTTTGATAGCTGCGATAGCCGACCAGTGGTTCATTGGCGAAGCTGAGAGAGCATCGGTCAAACGAGCCTGGAACTTGGTGTTTTTCGCTTTGCTTTCGGCTTGGAGAGAAGATACCCAAGTAGGATCGGTTGACATCTTCTGACCTTTAAGTTCGGCGAGAATTGCATTGAGTGACAATTCCATATCACCTACAACCGGAGCTGCGATAGGCACGTTACGGTCGATTTCGGTAGGTTGAACATCAAGCTGAATAAACTTAACATCGGGGTTCCATTTACCGCGACCAAACTGGAGCATCCAGTTGATACGGGCACCGATTACCATAACGACATCGGCTTGTTCCATGATTGTACTACGGCAAGACAATGCGCTGAGGGGACCATTGTCAGGCATTACACCTTTTGCCATTGACATTGCCAGGTAAGGAATATTGTATGTTTCAACAAGTTCTTTGATTTGGTTTTCAACCTGAGCATAAGCCGCACCTTTACCGAGCAAGATTGCCGGACGTTTTGCGCTGAGAAGTGTCTGAACGGCACGTTTTACAGCGTCGTTGTTAGGAGCGACAGGTGTATAAATGTCGGTAGGAGTATAGAACAGTTTCTCGGCATCGGCACGATCCATAACCTCAGCCAATGCAGGGGTTGCCATGTCGATATATACGCCACCGGGACGACCGCTCACGGCTGCACGATAGGCACGGGCGACAGCCTGAGGAATATCTTTAGCGTGACTGCAACGGAAAGCGGCTTTTACATAAGGACGAGCGGCATTGAGCTGGTCGAGCTGTTCGTAAGTACCCATATCCATATCAACCATCTGAGGATCGCTCGCACCTGAAATCTGAATCATAGGATAGCAGTTGACAGTTGCGTTGATAGTTGCGGTCAAACCGTTCAACATACCGAGCGATGACACGGTCAGCAAAACACCCGGCTGACGGGTAAGATAACCGTGAGTGGCTGCAGCCATACCGGCTTGCTGTTCAAAACGGAAACCATAGTAGTTCATACCGATTTTCTGCATTGCGTATGCAACTTCGGTCACAGGAATTCCGACAAGTCCGTAAACATCATTCAAACCTAAACGGTGAAGGGCTTCGGCGAGGATATACATACCGGTCACCTGATTGGGGAAAGAAGGTGCGGCATTATTATTTGTTGTAGCTTGATTGTTATTTGTAGCCATAATGTATTAAAATTTAAAGTGTTAATAAACCGATTCACCGGCAGGCTGACAATCGCCTGCCGATGACCGGATTTAGGTATTGAATGTTTATTTTGATGCTGCGGGAGCTGCAGGAGTTGCCGGAGCTTTAGGTAACGGACTTGTTGTACCGTTAGCTTTGAACTGAGCCTGCTGTTCGGCAGTGTAACCGAGTGAAGTAAGAATTTCCTCGTTGTTACCGCCGAGTGAAGGAGCAGGACCGTAAGTAGGCTGATAGCTGCTCATGGTAAACGGACATCCGACAGTAACAAATTCACCGATTTCACCACCCTGGTTAATCTTAACGAGAGTGTTACCATCGTAAAGTGATTCATCAGTCATGATTTCCTTGGTTGAAAGAACAGGACCAACAGGAACGCCATATTTACCAAGAAGTTCGGTTACCTCATATTTGGTCTTGTCGGCAGTCCATTGACCGATACGTGCATAAATTTCCTGTTTATGACGGTCACGGGCATCGGCTGTGTTAAAGTCGGGGTTGGTGAGCCAGTCTTCAAAGCCCATAGCCTGACAAGCAAGCTCAAAGTCTTTGGCACCACGCTGAAGAATGATGTAAACATAGTTGTTGGCATCAATTTCAGAATCGTAACCACCGGCAGGTTTACATTTGTAAGTCCAACCGAGAACACCACCACCTTCGATGTTACCTGAACGGGGTACACAGTCACCGAATTTTCCGTTAGGATACTGCGGGAACTGGGTCAAATAACCGATTTTATCAAGAGTCAACTGGTCACGAGTCTTGATACGGCAAAGGTTAAGACAAGCATTGTGCATTGACTGATAAACATAACAGCCTTCGCCTGTCTTGTTACGCTGCTGAAGGGCAGCCAACAGACCAATCAAAAGGTGCATACCGGTGTTAGAGTCACCAAGAGCCGCACCTGACTGAGTCGGAATGTTATAATCACCATCATACCAACCTGTAGTAGTAGCCGCACCGGCGGTTACCTGAGCAACAGGTTCGTAAGCCTTAAGATCTTTATATTTAGAAGAGAGAGGGAACCCTTTGATAGTACCGTAGATACATTTAGGGTTGAGTTGATGAACAACTTCCCAGCTGAAACCAAGCTTATCCATAGCACCGGGGTGGAGGTTTTCCACGAAGATGTCACAATCTTTAATAAGTTTAGTCAAAATTTCTTTACCATCAGGAGTCTTGGCATCGAGAGTCAATGACTTCTTATCGCTGTTGAGCTGGAGGTAATAGTAACTCGGTTCGTTGGGGTCAAACTGCAATTCTTTACGAGTTGCGTCGCCGACACCCGGACGTTCGATTTTAATAACATCTGCGCCGAGCCATGCCAGCATCTGTGTACATGAAGGACCTGATTGAACTTCAGTGAAGTCAACCACCTTAATACCTTGTAATGGAGCTTGATTCATAATTTTTGAATTTTAGTTATACATGAATTTTGTTT
>CAMWIM010000044.1 GCA_947174335.1 uncultured Porphyromonadaceae bacterium
TGGAATCAGCCCTAATTTTTTAAACTGCTCAAAAAAGTTTAGCGGACAGTAATAAAATTCATTCAGGCTTTAAGAGAATGTAATAGTAAGACAAAACTTTATTGTGTAGGTGATGATTGGCAATCGATTTATCGTTTTTCAGGAAGTGATATGTCTCTCTTCAATAGATTCGATGAGTTCTTTGGACCTACAGAAATAAATAAAATTGAAACTACCTATCGTTTTGGAGAGCCTTTAATCGGATTGTCCGCACAATTTATACAGCGCAATCGGGCTCAGATAAAAAAGGACATCAAACCATTTAATCTGCAAACAAAAACAGAACTTTCATTTCAATCTTACGATAACAAAAGTTATTGTCAAATTATTGAAGGTTTGGTTGCATCTATCCCTGAGGATAAATCTATATTTTTATTAGGCAGATACTCGTTTGACGATTATTATCTATCATTTGTATATAAAAGCATAAAAGAGGGTAATCGATTTTACTATATTATCGGGAACCGAAAGATAGAATTTCTAACAGTACATAAATCTAAAGGATTAGAAGCTGATTATGTTATTTTGCTACAATGTAACAAAGACACATATGGGTTTCCGTCTTTGATAAATGATGACAGATCTCTTCAATATGTATTAACCGAAGGAGACCGTTATCTATATAGCGAAGAGCGACGATTATTTTATGTTGCAATTACGCGAGCCAAAATCAAGACTTGGGTATTGTATGATGCTCGTATTCCCTCAGTATTTGTAGATGAATTCTTAAATCCTGAGAAAAAAGAAGAAAAATTCCTAAAATACCCCAATGCTCATAAACCGTGGACAAGTAAGGCCGACAAATACCTTTTAACCCTTTATAAAGATGGTAAAAGTATCAGAGAAATAGCCATTAAGATGGGACGTAGCCAAACAGCTATTGTTATGAGATTAGGAAAATTAGGGAGTAATAATTAAATTAAGACTAATCTATATGTAAATTTAATGATTAGTCAAAATCTCCTGTTTTCTTACGATTTTTATGTTTTGGGAAAGCAAAAAGCTTTTATTTTCTGTCGAAATCGGCGGGAATTTCACCCCAGTTTTCTGTATCCCATTTAAGGATTGGGTTGATGAGCTGGTGGGATTTGAGCCACGCGTCAGCACGGGCAAGCATTTCCATTATTTTGACGTTACGGGGTGTGGCTGCAAGTTTTGATCGATGACCGCGATTTGACACCCACGAGAGGGCTGTACGGCTGTCGGAATATATGGGGGTAGAATAATCTTTTTGCTTGTCAAGCAGAGCTAATACGTGGACGAGCGCGAGATATTCGGCTACGTTGTTGGTGCCGTCGGGAAGCGGTCCGACGTGGAAAATTTCTTGACCGTCGCCTACCCTAACTCCGCGATATTCCATCATACCGGGATTACCGCTGCAAGCACCGTCGACCGAGATTGCGTTGAGTCTGATCTCGGGAATAGCTTCATAGTTGACTTTGACACTGCGATGAGATGCTATCGCCTTGATTAGTTCGGTTTGTTCTTCGTATGTTCCTCTGAAAGCTCGGGTGGCAGCCTCCTGATTGTCAAATGCCTTATATTTTGCTCCGGGATAGCCGTCAACCTGAATTTTACACTCTTCCCACGAGTCATAAATACCAGGGGCATAGCCTTCCCAAACTACATAGAATTTACGTTGGTTTGACGCCATAGATGATTGGTTTTTAAGATAGCTGGATAAACAGCGATATGTCAACGTGATGCATCCCGACTTCACGCGCAACATGACCGTTGACGAGCTTACCCATAAATGTGATTGTCGCGGCTTGAAGTCCGGGTGAAAGTTTGAGTGCATTGGTTACTCCCTCAAGGGTCATAATGTCGTCGAGCATAGTGATGAATGTATTGCTGAGAGCCATTGCCGCTGTACGTGGAACGGCACTGCCGGCGTGGATATAGCAAACTCTTCCGTCGCCACGATTATCATCGGGACGTGCCGACGACAGGTCGACGGTCGGTAAAGATGGGAATGTGCCACCCTCACGACAGGTCAAGTCAAAAGTCAACACTCCTTTTTTCATCGTTTGAACGACCTCCGTGCCAAACACTACTTCGTTTGAAGTCGGACTGACAAGCACGATATCAGCCGACGCCAAAGCCTTGTTCAGGACATTTGGATGCAGTGCCGAACCGATGACTCCGGGTCCGAGTTCTCGGATTGCAGTACGGAGCGAATAGACATCATTGTCAAACAAATGGACTATCGCTCCTAATCCTGTGGCTGATCGGGCGGCTGCGATTGCTCCGATACCCGACCCGATGATGACGACTTCACAAGGTATGATACCGGCAATTCCGCCGAGAAGTATTCCCTTGCCGTTGGCTGAGTCGGCGAGTAATGACGATGCTATCGCCACTGATGCGCGTCCGTCAATCTCTTCAAGAATGTCAGCAAACGGACGATTGCCGTTATCATCGGTAATAAGGTCGATGGCAATGGTTATGATGCCACGCTCGATGAGTGCTTTTATGATTTCGGGCTTCTGTTCGTGTATATGGAGCAGAGTGAGCAACATTGCTCCACGGCGCAACTTTTTGATTTCAGAAACCTTGAGTGGTGCCAGATGAATGACGATATCACATAGCAACGTTTCCTGACGGTCAACGATTGATGCGCCTTTTCTGATATAAGCCGAGTCTGGATAATGGATTGACGTGGCGGCTTCAGATTCCATTTTCACTGTAAAACCACGTTCAACAAGCATATTCACACCCTCGGGTGTAAGTGGAAAACGTTTCTCGGTTTTGCTGTCACATCGTGGCAAACCGATTGAAAAAGTACGACGTCGCCGAGCTGTTTCAACAAGCTGAGGTTCGGTGATGTCGGCAAAATCGGGGTGTGAAGTCATGATAATGTGGTTTATAAATATTTTTCAATAAATAATGCCGAGGTTTGCTCAATTTGTTCTTCATCTTCGAGTCGTGAGGTGTCGAAAATGCTGAGGGCTTTGCGATAATATATCTCTCGCTCGGCAATTTTGTCGATTATGAAGCGACGCAATGAATCGTCATCGAGTTGAGCAATCAAAGGGCGCCGGTCCCGAGCAATTACAAGGCGTGAAAACAGTCGTTCTTCAGGAACATGGAGATAGACTGTCTCGCCAAGCCGGTTCATCAGTTCCATATTGTTGTTGAAGCATGGCGTACCGCCTCCACATGCGATTATGTCATACCCCTCGGCTGCCGCTTTTTTGAGCGATTCTGATTCAAGGTGGCGAAAAGAGTCTTCGCCATGAAGTGAAAAATACTCTTTGATCGACATTCCCGCCTCTTTTTCGACATAATCATCAAGGTCTATTGTCTTGAGATTTGTTCTGGTGGTCAGTGCGTTACAAAGAGTGGTTTTACCCGAACCCATGAAGCCGATCAAAAAGATCGGCTTCACAGTGTTGGATATGTTTGATGATTTTTCAGTCATCTACAGCTGATGATTATTTCTCTTCTTGTTTTTTAAGTAAATCGCGAATTTCAGTGAGCAATTTTTCTTCGTTAGAAGGTTCTGCAGGAGCTGCGGGTGCTTCTTCGGCTTTCTTCTTGAAGCTCATGATAAAGCGGATTGCCATGAAAATTGAGAACGCGATGATGAGGAAGTCAACTATATTCTGGATAAACATACCATAGTTGAATGTAATCGCTTCGTGCAACACCTGACCTGCCTCATCGAGCTCGGCGGGACGAAGTGTGTAGTTGAGGTTTGTAAAGTTTACACTACCTGTACAAAGACTGATTACAGGCATGATGATGTCATTAACTAATGAAGAAACGATTTTGCCGAACGCACCGCCGATGATAACACCGACTGCCATATCGACAACGTTACCTTTCATTGCAAAATCTTTGAAATCGTTAAGTAATTTACCCATAGTTGAATTTTGTGAGAATTATTGAATACAAAAATAATATAAATAGACTATCTAAACAACAATTTCATAGCTATTTTTGTTCATAATTGTCTGTTAAAGATTTCGGGGATGGTGTTCGAGAATTTCACGACGCAGGTTTGAAGTGTCGAGATGCAGATAAATTTCTGTCGTAGCGATTGACTCATGACCGAGCATCTGCTGTATTGCTCTCAGGTTGGCACCCCCTTCAAGCAGATGGGTGGCAAATGAGTGACGCAGCGTGTGGGGTGAGATTTCTTTTGTAATGCCGGCTTGACGGGCAAGTCGTTTTATGATTGTAAAAATCATCTGTCGTGTCAGCCGATGTCCTCGTCTGTTGAGAAACAACACGTTTTCTTCGCCGGCTACAACATCAAGCTGAGCGCGTTCGGTCATATATTCGTTAACGAGGTCAATCGCAACATCTGAGATTGGTACGATTCTCTCTTTGCTCCCTTTACCTGTAACGACAATATATCCTTCGTCAAAATAGAGTTTGTTGATTTCAAGATTGACAAGCTCGCTGACACGAAGTCCACATCCATACATCACCTCTATTATCGCATTGTTTCGGCGACCTTCGGGCGTAGATTTGTCAATCTCGTCGATTAGCATATCTATCTGTTCGACTGTCAGCACCTCGGGGAGATGTCGACCGGTTTGTGGCGATTCGAGATTGATCGTAGGGTCTTCGTCTATATAGTTTTCGGCTTTGAGATATTTAAAAAACGATTTCAAGCCCGATATTATCCGTGCTTGGGAGCGTGGTGCGATGCCAAGGTCGTGGAGATCGGCGACAAATGCCTGAAGCGATTGGTCGGTCACGCTTCTGAGCATCTGATTTTCCCGCTTTAGAAAGTCAAGAAATTTTGAAATGTCAAAGAGATAGCTTTCGCGTGTGTTGTCCGACAATCCGCGTTCGAGTTGGAGATATGCACCAAAACCCCTCATCAATCGGTCAATGTCGTCAATACGTCTTTTTGAGTCGTTGTCTAAAGCCATAATCTATAACATTGACGGGGAAGTTTTGTATTGCCTACTATCACACCTCGACGATCGTTTGTAAATGTCATTCCGTGGGTTTCAAGCCGGTCGTTAATTTCGTCCCATAGAGCTTTAGTGACAGGGTCGTGTTGAATATCGGTGAATAACGCAACTCCGTCACGATCCAATATTGAGATAATGAAATCTCGGTCGGTGTCATTGTTTTGGGCTCGGTTAACGACCACAAGCGGAGTCGATTCGGTTGTCAGATTGTTATATTGCTCAATACCAATTCTAAAGTTCGGTACAATCGTGATGCGATCTTTTGAACGTTCTGTTATGTTGATGAAAAGTTCTGACGGCTGGCGGTTGTCGTAGCTCATCAGCTTGCAATTTGACGAGTAGTCGAGCACCGCCATTGCTTCAAGTCCCGACGAATGTCCAATCTCAAAAACCACGTCGGGATGAAACCGGTTGCATATCCTGAAAATAAGATGCTGTAACGATTTTGTCGGCAAATTCTGAGCGTAATTGCGAGCCGCGACGGTTCGTTTATTCTGCGTTGAATAGCTGTAGAAACTGTCGTGCTGTTTCAGCACATTTATGATAAATGAAAAGGCAAACGGAGAGTGCACCCCGAATCCACGGGATGTGCGAAGTCGTAGAGGTGCTGTTATAAATCGTTTTATTCTTCCCATTTATCCTCTTCGGTAGCCGGGCGATAGTTCTTTATCAAATAGAAAATTGCAACACCAATCATCAGGTAGATGAGGATAACCGAACATGTCGCAATAGATACGGTTGTATGAATTGAATCGGGGTCAAACCACATCTCGATTGTGTGTTTACCAGCCGGAACGTTGATGGCTCTCAACAGGTAGTTTACACGTCCGATATTGGTAGATTTGCCATCGATTGTCGCATGCCATCCGTATGGGAAATATACCTCTGAGAATACGGCAAGTCGGTCGCCATTGCTGTCACTGTGATAGGTTAGGCGGTTAGGCGCATATTTTGTCAGGAAAATTGTGTCGCCTTCTTCTTTGGGCGATGCCGCTTTGATTGTGCCGTTGAATTTTTCATCGGCAACCGCTTCGACTGCCGGGTCGAGGGTGTCGAGCGCATCCATTTCGGCATCAGCTCCTTTTACAAATTGAAGTTCATCAACAAACCATGCATTTCCGAGTGCATCGGGATTGAGCATAGCCTGTTGAGGCGAAGCTACAACATAGCGAGCATTAAGCATATTGAGCACATTCATGTCGGCTTCGGTCGGGTCTCCGGTCGTGAAGTTACCGAGGTGACAGTCGATCATATCTTGATAGCGTGTCAGTTTGGCTGCGTGATAACCGCCGATAGCCTTGTGACGATATGAAGGTCCGGGTTGCCAGAAGCGTTGTATGTCAAGCACACGATAGTTTGATGTCGTGTCTTGTAAAATCTGTTGGTCGGCGGGAGTCATCGGGAACGGATCGGTCAATGCCATTGATTCGCCAACAAAGCTTTCGTGGCTGAGATAACGTTTGTTTACCGAGTAAAGGTCAACCAAAACCAAGACACCAATAAATGCTGTTACATATACTGCTTTTACCTTCCCGCGATAAAGCACTACAAGCGCGATGAACGACAGTGCAAGGAACACAAGGCTACGGAGTGCGTCGCTCTCAATCATTGATTTTCTAAGGGCTATGATGGCGTGATAGATAGTTGGATTTTCAAGACTAAACGACCTGACGGTTTCACGGTCATACCCCTGTGCGCTCAATTGTTGGGTAATCATCGACGATATATTTTCATCGTTCTCTGTGATTACAGAACCATAGACACCCGGCGCAAGGATTCCGAGAAGACAGAAAAATGCGACCGCTCCAAATGACCAGCAAACCGTCTCTTTATATTTTGCCGGGTCAGTTATAATCTTCTGGAGTGCCAGGATGGCGAGAACCGGTATTGTAAACTCGGCAATTACGAGAATACTTTCGACGGTGCGGAACTTGCTGTACATCGGTATATAGTCAATGAAAAAGTCGGTGAACCACATACAGTTACGACCAAGGGCGAGTAGTATCGATATGATTGTCATCGCCAACAGTGCCCATTTGAACGGTCCTTTCACAATGACACATCCGGCTATAAATAGCGCAAAGATAATCACACCGACATAAATCGGACCGTTTGTGCTTTCAGGTTCGCCAAAATATTGTGAGATATATTGCAGGAACTGAGACGAGGTTTGGTCAAGAGTACCCTTATTAACCATCTCGGTTACTTCGTCAAGTTCTCCGAGCGACATTGCTTGCATCT
Source organism: uncultured Porphyromonadaceae bacterium (assembly GCA_947174335.1). Taxonomy (GTDB): domain Bacteria; phylum Bacteroidota; class Bacteroidia; order Bacteroidales; family Muribaculaceae; genus CAJUPY01. The sequence goes on from CAMWIM010000044.1 coordinate 7,212, forward strand.
GACCGTTGACCGGTTTTGCCGACGCGCCACCCTTAACGTTGGGAATGAAAAGTGTGAATGTTTCAGCGCGTCCATAGCTGTATTGAGTGATATAATTTTTGTCAACGCCCTTTGAATCAGCAACATCGTTGAAACTTGTCAGCTCTGTACTTTTTCCGCGGATAGTTTCCTTTGAATATTCGTATGTGTTGTAAAGGCTTGGAAGGTTGGCGCCGACTGCAAGAATAGCTGCCACGGCAAGCATTCCGGTTGCTTTGCCCCACGCTGCAATCTGATGTTTGCGATAGGCAATGATAAAGAAAGCTATCACGAGAGCCACAATTACAAATGCAAAGTAATAGGTCATTTGAATGTGGTTTGACGAAATCTGCATCATTGCGAATAGTGCGGCTAACGCTGATCCCATAATCCTTCGACCGCGATAAGCCATTATAATTCCGGCAATTGTCGGGGGAATATAGCTGAGGGTGATAAATTTCCAAAGGTGACCTGCTCCGATAATGATAATAAAGTAGGTCGAGAAGCCCCAGGCAATCGCTCCGATGAGTCCATACTGCCATTTGACATTCATTGCCATCATCAGTATCATGAAGCCGAACATCATCATGAAAAGCAGGTTTGCCGGAGAGGGTAACCCGAGTCCATAAACAGTTGAAATCCATCCGAAAAGCGAGTTTGAAGAGTATGTCGGGGAGATTTGGAATGTCGGCATACCTCCAAATAGCGAATTGGTCCACCATGATTTTTCGCCCGTTTGTTCAAGAAATTTGTGAGTTTCCTCGCCTATGGCTTGCCCCTGAAGCATGTCATATTGTCTCAGCGAGTTCCCTTCAATAGCATCGGGGTGGAAAAAAGCGAGCGAGATAATCATCATTACGACTACCGCAATCGCCATCTGAACTATTTTGGGATTACGAATCGCTTTTTTTGCTTTTTCGACAAATTGTGTTGATGTTTTATCTTTTGTCATATCAAAAATATGAATTTGATTGGATTATTGCTTTTGAAGTTTATTGATTGCAAATTGGAGCATCGTGTCTATTCCGTTAGCCTCATCAACGGGGTCGAGTCCGACTTCACATCCCGGTGACGGATCTACTCCAAATTCGGTCCAGTTCCCGTCTTTATCAGTAATTGAGCAAGCCGAAAAACGTATGCCCCAGCCGTTGGGAAGTTCTGATGAGAAAGGCATACCCGACCCTCCGCCTGTACGGCTTCCAACTATAATGGCATGATCGATATTTTTCATTACCGATACAAAATTATTGGCTGCGCTGAATGTTGAGCGGTTGACGAGCACTGCCACAGGTTTACCCCACATCATTCTGCCTTTTTCTGCCGGTTCGACATAATAGGGATATGGCTCTGAAAAATCGTTGTGACCCGGTCCGGTTTTATGCGAGATATAACCCAGCAATGTTTTTTCAGTTACAAAACGTGAGGCAAAAGGTCTGACATTTTCAAGACTGCCCCCTCCGTTGTCGCGAACGTCGATAATTATTCCGGCACATGTTGCAAAATAAAGGAGGACGGCATCAAGATTTCCTTCACCGACGTTGTATGAAAACGAATCATAGCGTATATATCCTATATTTTGGGGCAACATCCCGTAAATCATACCGCCCGACTGGTGGTAGTTGAAATTGAAATAGTTCTGTTCGATGATTCGGGCATTATAGTTTTGGGGATAGTCTGACCACCACTTACGATAATATGACACGTCAAAAAATGACGACAGATTGGTGTGTCCGTCTCTCAGCTCTCCGAGCATATCGGCACATACATCAAACAATTCGCGTGACGATATTCCAGGTTTGACTTTCGGGCGATATTCTTTGTAGACAGCATTCCAGTCAACACCCTTTTCCTCAAAGAAACAATAGTGTTCATCGACAATTTTCCAAAGTGCGTCAAAGTTGCCTGCCGGGTCATCTTCAAATTGTTCAACTTTATGACATCCGGCTGTTGTCAGCAGCAATATGTAAGTTAATATGTAGAACCAGAGTTTATTCATTTTCAATATATTGCTGAAATTATACGAGTCGGTGTCGACATTCCGCGACGGCTGTCAAAGCCTATCCATTCGCCCGACACGCCAAGCACAAAACTGTGGGTTGCCATACGGGTGACGATATGATTGACCGATGTTGAAAGTACGGTGTTATGATAACCTATACGCAGGCTTGTCGCTCCAAATCTGAGGTCAGCTGTCACGGGATTGTCGATGTAGAAATAGTTGCCGGGCCATGCGCCATGGACAAGATTTTTTTTGTTGCCGAGATAGATTTCATAATACAGCTCGCCATATCCCTGCGAGAAGAATATACCTGTCAGGGGCAATGTCGGGCGATAGCAGAATGTAATCGGCAATCGTCCCAAACGTGTTGTCCATGTTGCCATACCTGTTAAGTTTACAGTCCACGATGCTTTTGCCGCAACCGGATTATTGCCGTTACGCGTGGTGTAAAGCGCACCGAGATTAATTCCGGTCGAGCCTCCGAGTGCAAATTTTACAGGACATTGGCTGAGGGGAAGTTTATACATCATCCCCCATCGGGCGGCAACTCCGGCTCCCCATATTGTTGTATTTTTAGCAGGGTTCTGTGTTTTGTCAACGCCGAGTTCAATTCTTAGTCCCATTACCCATCGCTCTGGATTAAATTTCATTGCTTGCATACGGTCATAACCAAACGCAACGGTTTGTCCTTTGTATTTCAATGGAGACAGGTATGTGTCGGTAATATGGCTCGTTCCAACTTCAAGGGTGTAGGAATTCATTACCGGGCGCAAAACTTCCTGTCCCGATATGCTTTCCGATGATATTGTCATCACCAGCATTGCCGCTATCAATGAAATCAATCGCTTCATGAGTGTTTAGAATATGTGTTGTTGACCGTTGATTTCGTCTCTCAGTTCGTCATCCGACATCTCGTTATCCTCGTTGTCCGACATTTCGTGAGATGAATCTGTCTGACCGGTTTCGGGATTTACGATAATAGATTGGTCGTTGACGTTATCATTTTGGTCAGCATCTTCTTCCGATTCATTTTCGGTGTCGTCAGGCAGACTTTCAAGTTCGGTGATTTTGTCAATCTCGAACATTGTCAGTCGCTTCCCTTTGGCACGGAACGATTTAACAGCGATGAAATCGCGGGCAACGATTTCGATTGGCTGACGTTGTGCATCATTTCCTCCAAAAGTAATTTCAAATCGTGCACCGGGAGCGTCCGAAAGGTCAACCAAACGTGATTCGGGATTATCTCCGATGAAACTTTGACGGCGAGATACATCTTCAAACGTGAAACGTTTGAGATAATAGAATCCTTGGTCGGCATCAAACAAAATTGCAGTCCACGGGTGATTGGGTCTCAGCTTTTCGAGTTGGAGAATATCCTCGTCAAAGTGGGTTGAATTGTCAAAGCCGGTAACGCAGTAGTCTCCGTTTTTGTAAATCACAAGGATGCGGTCGTTTGGCCCGAATTCGCCGATAAAACGACCTCGTGCATCGTTGTTCAAACGTTGCACATCGGGGTCAAACCAAACTTTCAGACCGCCCAAAGTTGAGACACCCTCTTTCTTGAGTCTGAATCGGTGTACCTCGTTGCGTGTAACGATATTACCTTGCGACTGTTTTCCCTTAATGGCGAGTTCTGAGAAATCAACGTCAATCTGTAGTGATTTGAGACGAGGTTTTGGTTTGAGAATAACCGTCACGGTCTCTGCCTCGCCGTTTGAATTGGCTGAGAACCAGCATATTTTAGAACCTGCTGTACCACGGGTAACGTTATATTCTTTGTCGCGGGTTACACCGGTTACGGCAAAGCGTTTCATATAGTAAGTTCCACCTTTGCCGTCTTGGTAGATAACGTTGTATATCGTACGCAAGTCGTTTCGCTTGAACACGTTGACAAACAGAACATTCTTCTCGACCGCAATTTTCTCGGCGACTTTCATCACCTTGTAACGGCCGTCTTTATAGAAGATGATTATATCGTCAAGGTTTGAGCAGTTACAAATATATTCGTCTTTCTTGAGCGATGTTCCGATGAAGCCTTCCTGACGGTTGATATAGAGTTTTTCGTTAGCTTCTGCAACAGCGGCTGCCTCGATATTCGAGAAGTTTCTGATAACCGTGTGTCGTGGATATTTTGCGCCATATTTGTCTTTGAGAGCTTGAAACCAGTCTATGGTGTATTCGGTAAGCCGTTCCAGTTCCGAGCGCAAATTCTTCATTTTTTCAACACACGATTCTATGAAGCGGTCTGCATCATCGGCATTGAATTTGAGGATTCGCTTCATCCTGATTTCCATCAGTCTGAGAATTTCGTCATCGCTTATCTCGGTGGTGAGTTTCTTTACAAACGGCAACAGGCGACCACGAACATGTTCTATTGCTTCGCCGATTGTTTCGCTCTGTTCAAAGGCTTTATCCTTGTATATTCGTTTTTCGATGAAGATTTTTTCGAGCGATGCAAAACGATATTGAGCGGCGACCTCATCAAGTTGAATCTGCAGTTCTTTGCCCAGAAGCGTGCGGGTTGTGTGTACATTGTGAGTCAACACTTCTGAAACACCCATAAAACGAGGTTTTTCATCGTCGATTACACAGCAGTTGGGCGATATTGAAATTTCACAATCGGTGAATGCATAGAGTGCATCAATCGTTTTGTCGCTTGATGTACCGGGCAACAGAGTGACAACTATACGAGCCGATTCGGCTGTCTGATCTTCTACCTTTTTAGCCTTGATTTTACCCTTTTCAATTGCTTTTACAATCGATTCACTAAGCGATTTTGAAGTGCGTCCGAAAGGCAACTCGGTGATTGCAAGTGTTTTGCTGTCAATCTTTTCGATTTTGGCACGAACACGCACTGCTCCGCCACGTTTCCCGTCATTGTAGCGGCTGACATCCATATATCCTCCGGTTACGAAATCGGGATATAGAACGAATTCTTCACCGCGAAGACAGGCGATAGCCGCATCAATTATCTCGTTGAAATTATGAGGTAATATCTTTGAAGACAGTCCGACGGCAATACCTTCTACCCCTTGGAAAAGCAATAGCGGGAATTTAACGGGAAGTGTTACCGGCTCACGGTTACGTCCGTCGTATGACATTGTCCAATCTGTAATTTTCGGATTATAGATTGTTTCAAGCGCAAAGGTTGACAGACGCGCCTCGATATAACGGTCGGCTGCGGCAGGGTCGCCCGTGAGGATGTTACCCCAGTTCCCCTGTGTTTCAACCAACAGGGCTTTTTGTCCAATCTGGATTAACGCTTCATAGATTGAAGCATTACCGTGGGGATGGAACTGCATTGTATTACCCACGATGTTTGCAACCTTGTTAAAACGTCCGTCATCAAGATTTTTCATCGAGTGTAAAATGCGTCGCTGCACGGGTTTCAATCCGTCGGCAAGGTGGGGAACGGCACGTTCGAGAATAACGTATGATGCGTATTCAAGAAACCAGTTGCGGTACATTCCCTTGAGTCGTCGCGGATTGTCTGATGTGTCATCGGGCAATGCTATATGGTGGTCTGACATCTCTGGTTCGTCTCCGGCAGCCGACCCGAAATCATCGGGGTTGAGGTCGCCTGAACCGAGATCATCTTCGATAAATTCGTCTTCGGGTGTCAGTATATCGTCACTCATTTATGTTTTATAGAGTTTTAAAGTGTTGTAATTTAGCGGTTAAGAACGCTGACTGTAGAATTTTTGCCAAGATATTCCATTTTAGCTCTAACCTGTTTTGCATTTCCGGGAGCAATCGGAGCGGTGTAAACGGGTGATTTGTCTGTGGGGTTGGTTCCGTCAAGTGTATAGCGGATTACCGCGCCCTTGTATGGTGAGTTCATGTGGAGTTTGCCGTCAATTTCTTTGATTCCGGGAGCTCTCAGGTGGAAAGCCACACCCTCTTTGTGGAGAGTTGGAAGCTCATGTTCTTCGATAACCCGGTTAAATTCGGCATTTGAGTATGTTTTCTTTGAGTTCCATCCACGTTCGGCAAGTCCCAACATTTTTGGGAACAGATATTGTTGAAGCTGTGGATAACTGCGGATTGTTTCGGCAAAGAGTTGGCCTTGTACGCCGACAACGTGTCCTTCAAGTTCGGGTGAGGGCGGACATAGCACGTCGGCTTCGCCTGCTAATGTACGGAACTCATCAACTATACCGCCCCAAAGAAGTCCGTTTTCTTCGCTGTGGGGCGCATAAATCTGGTCGAGATAGAAATAGTCAACGTTGCTCAGAATAATAGGATAACCTCCACGGACAATCTTATTGGCAAGGTTTTCTCCTTTGGTATAGGCTGAATGCCAGACATTGAGAGCACCGACTCGCGGAGCTACTTCTCGGTTGAAGTCTGCATCATATCCGCTTCCGAGTTCTTCCCATCCATAGACGGGGATTCCTTTGTCAGCCATCATTTTGGTGATTCGTTTGATATATTCGCCTTGAAGTCCGTGACGACCCGAAACACCTTTATCGGCTGCCATTTTCATTGCCGATTTAGAACCATCCCATGCGCCTTCAGGCACTTCGTCTCCACCGATATGGATGCCGGGAAGTTCGACGCCTGCCTCTTTGTACATAGCCACAATGTCGTCAAGAACATGATTCATAAAGTTGTATGTCCCGTCGAGTGCCGGGTTCATGAGGTTGTCGTGGAATGCCTGAGCCGAGGTGTAAACCGATGTGTCGCCGTCTTCGATCAGGCGGAATTTCGGGTCTCCGGTTTTGCGATAGCGATTTTCCATTGCCACGATAGCCGCACGGGCGTGTCCGGGTGATTCGATTTCGGGAATAACCTTGATGCCGAGCGAATCGCAGTGACGGAGCAGATTGATAAAGTCGGTGCGTTTGAAATAGCCGTTGGCTGTTCCTTTGCGTGAATTGGCATTACCGTCACCGGCAAATATTTGTGCGAGATAATCATGCTCGTCAAGGGTGAATCCGCGACGTGAACCAACCTCGGTCAGTTCGGGGAGACCGGCGATTTCAAGTCGCCATGCTTCGTCGTCGGTGCAGTGGAAGTGAAGACGATTAAAGCGATAATCGGCAAGAAGTTCGACAAGGTTGTTCATGTCTTCGGGCGTCTGATAGTTGCGGGCAATATCGATCATCACGCCGCGATAGGGGAAGTCGGGCGCATCTTCGATGACAGCCGACGGTAGTTTGCCATTGTTTACAGCCAACAATCGGCGTTCAAGCACTCGGCGAGCCATTGCAAGCCCCTGTTTGTTTACCGCTTCAATTACAGCCTTTTGGGGAGTGATTGTGATTTTGTAATATTCGGGATTGTCGTTCTTGATGAGCTTTTCCTCGATAGGTTTGTCAGCAGTGTAATAGCCTTTGCCTGCGAGAGTTACCTTTTTGAACGACGGTACTATGTCATATGGATTAAGTTGGCGTGCATCAGCCAGTGATTGGTTAAAATCATAGATTGAATCGGCATAAATCATTCGGTCGGCGTCGTTATAGAAGTTGAGGGGCATTATAACTGTCTCGCCGACTTGTTTGCTCTCAACACCGGCAACAGCGCCGTCTTTCATTACCACATGAAATCCATCAGGTTTGTATGCGGTGGTAAATCCGCGTCCGACAATTTCAATATCGACGGTTACGGGATCGTTTGATTTACCAAATCTCTCACTTCTGATATAATAGTAGCCGGGAATGATTTCAACAACCGTATCGCCGGGTGTAAGTGTATTCATTCGGCGCGCAAACTGGTTGAAGCAGAGCATTTCCACGTTTTGCGGATTGTTAAGCGTGATTGACAGCTTGTGGCGTACTGAGTTACCGACTTTGTAGTTGCCTGAACGCTCAAATTGAACGGTCGGATTTTCAGCCGACATAGCCATGGCAGTCAGAAAAAGGAGTGATGCGATTTTGATTAATTTCATTGGTTTATTTTATTGGTAGTGATGTCGTTATAGAGGTTATGGCATGCGTCCTGCAACAGGTCGAGCACCAGTTCAAAGCCCTCGGCTCCTTCATAATAGGGGTCGGGAACATAGTCATGGTGCGAAGTGTTGCTGAAAAATTGACTCATTGCCACGATTTTTTTCTCATCTTCGGGCGTTGGAGCGAACCGGCGAAGGTTTGAAATATTAGAATCATCCATTCCAATGATTATGTCAAACTTTTGGAAATCAGATTCTTTCACTTGACGACAGTGATGGTCAAGTTCAAGACCGCGTTGACGGGCATGAACACGCATGCGGTGATCCGGTAAATCTCCGATATGGTAATTTCCCGTCCCTGCCGAGTCGATAACCCAGTTGGCTTCGTCGTGATGTTGCTTTACAATATCTTTCAGCACCCCCTCAGCTGCGGGACTGCGACAGATATTACCCAGACACACAAATAAAACCTTAACCGGATGACACTCATGAAGTCGTCCAAGCAGTTCTATGGTAGATTTATTCATTGCAATGATATGTGATTCATCTGCAAATATACAAAAAATTCCCGATTAAATAAAAAAAGGAGCCATGTCTCGCGACATTGCTCCCTCTGACATGTTGTAAAGTGTATACAGGGATGTGATTAAACTTCTAAACGTTTATTATAGTCAAGCGACTATTTTCTTTTCTTCGTGTGCAAAGGTAGTTTGAAAAAACTTATACACCAAATTTTTTAACGTTTTTTTGGCAAAAATATTGTCTCCTTTAGTTACTAACTGCTATCTTGCCTGCCCTCGAAATCGAACGGGAAACACTTAAGTCTCTGACGGTTAGATGATAAATGTAAATTCCGCGATTTACGCGCCGGTGTGATCTGTCGGTCAGGTTCCAGCTGAATGGATTTGATTTGAAAGTGTCGCCCCGTCCTTGTCTCGATGATTCCCAAACAAGATTCCCTCTGATGTCAAAAATATGGAGCGTCACCTCGATTATCTCGTTCGTTCGGTTATATTCAATATAAAAGTTGGCATTATCGACAGCAGGTTGAGCATCGGTATAAATATCTAATATTTCGGGGTTTAAGTCGGCTTGTGTTACAAAATCGAGTGTTTGGTTCGTGCGGTTTCCGGCAATGTCACTCACTTCAAAAATTAGCCTGTGGCGTCCGTCTGCTAACTCTTGCAGGGGATAGATAATCCTTCCGTTTGAATAGTATAGCGAGAGGTCGGGAAGTGGCTTGTCATCAAGTTTCAGTAACATTCTGTTGCCGATGCTCGATGTCGAGATGTCGATTGCCGTGTCATCGGTAAAGGTTACATAGACAATTGGCGAACTGTTGACGATGTCACCCGATTTGAACGCCGGACGGTTTAGATAAAAACTTTCGATTACCGGCTTGATTGTATCAACTATTCCGTCACCTCTCCCATAAATATAAAACCTCGTTTCCGTGCCGAATGCCTCGCTTCCCGTCTGACTGTCAACCGCATATAACCGCATCGTTGCGTTGCGGTAGTTGTCAGAAATCTCTGCCGGAATGATTGCAGTAGCCTTGAACACCCCGTTGATAACGCTGTCGGTACCGGCATAGAGCAGTTGCCCTTCGGTATCAAAAACATCCCTGTTCCCGATGGTGGTTACAGACGTTTCGGCATCGTATATGTGCATCGTTAAATCTCCGTTGAAATCAGCTTTGGGCATTCCGTCTTTCGCCGAGACAAATCCCTCGACTGTCATCCGCGACAATGCACCGGCTATCGGCTGATTTTGTGCTGACGGCTCAATATCGTTGATTGATTTTACAATGATTTTATTGTCTGTCGAACCGATTTTAATTGCCGGGTCACCGAGCAAGATATATCGAAAACCATTGCCGTCGTGCGACTTTATGCGATACTGATTTTTAGCCCGGCGATATATCTCGCCCACTGTGAAATTGTCTGCAGAATAAATTTGAGAGCCGAAACATTCAGCAAGTTCTCCGTTTTGGTGCATATTGACAGGTCGTGTTGCACTTATCGCTGCGATCACACCTCCATAACGATTATTCATTAGCAGCTCGCCACCCGAAATTTCGTGATTGTCACATCTCAAAAAATCGCAGGTAAAAGCCATAATTATAGGTTGAACAGTCAAATTCAAGTTCAATATATCATTGTAATTCATCAATTTATCAGCCGTTAGCGATGTTTGACCTGCATGACCGATAAAGGTCCACCACCCTACTCCATTATTGAGTTCAGCCTCTAACTTTTTTCGAGCCTCAGGGAATGTTCCCTCACTTTTTTTGAGTGCATCAAGATAAATTTTTTTGAACTCAACTGTTTCTCCTCCCGACTGTTTCATCTTTTCCACCATCTTCTCGGCATATCTGAGATGACAACCCTCGTCACCATCATCGGCAAGCATAAGTGCTTTGATTTTCCACTGCCCGGGTTTTGGATTCTTGACGTAATCACATATTTTGTCAACCACTTTTTCAGCCTCGGCTGCCGAGGTTACGCAAATTCGTCCGACAGCGATCGAGAGTGAATCTTCGTCGCTGAGAATTGCATAATAATCGTCAGTTGTATAAGATGTCACATCATTTAGTGATTCCTCTGATTGCCAAGTTGGTAGCAATGGATAATTTATGCTTTTACATTCTTGAGTGAGTTGGCGGTTATCATATACACCACGTCCGAAAAGCAACGCATATTTGAGTGGCCGACCTGACGACATCCCGCGGTCATAATACATTTTCAGGCACTCTTTTATAGCTTCGGGATCAAACCGACCTGACGAAAATTCGTTGTATATCTGTTCGGCTGATAATACGATTGTCGGGAGATTTTCGCTGTTGTGAAGTTGCGCAAGCCTTTTCGCCTGACTTTTCCATTTGTCGGGCGAGATAATTATCATTTGAGGTAGCGAAAAATCAGAATGAATATCCTGATTATCAATGACCGATTCAAAAGTCGGAGCCGGCAGTTTGTCGATAGAGTTTATGGCTTGATAACAGTGAAAAATTGAAGTTTGCTCTAATTGATTAGTTGCAATTCTTTTGATTTGATAAGGGTCGGTTATGTCAAATATGAGATGGTTTGATTGATTAATTTTACCACCTTCGGTAAAGAAAACAAGATTGTTTGCTGATAAATCACACGGATATGCCACTGCGATATAGTCGAGATTGGCACCCCTTAGCTGCCCCGATGAAGTTATTGAAAGGTTGACTGTCACATTCTCTCCGTAAGTAGTCTTGATTGTCGGCGAAATAAGGCTACCGAAGTCATATCTTATATCTTCAATCGGCTGAATTGAAAAGCTTTTTGAATTAATTTTCAACGTTGACGCTCCGCCGAATGACTTTGCTAAAAATCGTGTCAAAACAATTGCCTCACTGTTGGGAATTGCATCCGGAGTTGGTATCGTGAAAATCTGCGACGGTTGTCGTGTAAAATCTTCTCCGACCAAAAGTTGCCCTGTTTTACCCGGTGAGAATAGTTCGGACTGATGCCAAGCGACAGCGTAGGTGTTGGCATTGTCAGTTGAAGATACAGATTGCTGTTCGGTTTGAAAATCAAGAGGGTGCCCTTGGTCGGATGTCAGAAAATAGTAACCTTTTGAACTATAAGGATTGGTTATAACTGAAGGTGTCAGGTCCTCGCTTAGGGTTGTTTTGATTGGACCCTCTGCAAAGAAAAGCAGTCCACCATCGACCTCCATTGTTTGTATTTGTGGCAAATCATCGTGGAAATCTCCACATCCATATCCGTAAATTCTCACATCTTTAGCCGACACAAATCCCCATTTAGTCAACGTCTTAGCCGGAATAAAATGAAAGCCGTGGTCAGTTACGCTTACCTTTGTCCATTCTCCTGAGGATAAAACTGAATGGTTGACGTTCTCTGCCGACAAGATGAATGTCAAGCATCCTGTCAACAAGCAAATATGTAGAGTTAAACGTCTCACTACAAGATCAATGTATATGTGTCAATGCAAACTCCGTGTGAGCCGAACCCCTCTTTTTGAAACAGCAAATTGTGGTTGATTTCGTTCGGTTCATTCTCCGACGAACCGAGGTCTACAAACCGTTTACCTTTCCTGTGTGCCTCATCTATTATTGTGGTTAGCAGTAGATCGACAGCTCCGTGGTTACGTCCCTCTTCAGTTGATGCGATATATTGGGTTTTGATAACCGTCTTACTGACATAAACCAACGACCCGGCGACAGCCTTGTTCCCGTCAAACGTCATCATCAGTTTGATGTTGTCCGGAAATAGTGAAGCCAATAATTTGAGTTCTTTTAAAGTGTGAACCGGAGTGGTATTATATCGCGTTGCCAGATTGTCAACAAGCATTTCGTAAAATGATTTCAGGTTGTTTGACAAATCGACTTTCAACCCGTTTGAGATTGCTTTTTTGACTCCGCGTTTGCGTAGGGTCGAGTATTCAGGCTGTTCTCTTAAGTCAATTACGCTCAACAACCGGCGGCGTGTTAGCTCTCCTTCTGAAATCGATAGCAGATAGGGAATATCATCGACTGGGTGTGACTGATATATGTAAGGCGGTAAAGTCAGAACAAGATGTTCGATTCCTTGCTCCTTAAGAAACGATTTTGTGAGGTCAATGATTGTTGCGATGTCGTTATGACGGCACTTTTTACCGATTAGAATTCCGCCGAAGGTCAAGCCGGGATGACTTTCAAAAGTCTTGCCATTTTTGACGGCAGGAATGACTGCGACAATCCTGTTGTTACGTCTGAAAACAAGGGAGCAATCGTCAAACCTGTTTCCATGATAGCCGATATAATTCCGATTGTGGATAAATGTGGCATTGACCGTCTCGTTACCAATGAAACGATCCCATTCCCGCGAATGTTTTTCTCGGTCAAAGACTGCTATTTCTATCGCTGGCGTCAAGCTACATTGACTCTATTAAAACCGATGCTTGGGCGGCAATCCCTTCGCCACGGCCTGTAAATCCGAGATGCTCGGACGTGGTTGCTTTAATCGATACACAGTCAAGGTCGAGATCAAGATCATCGGCAACATTGAGTCTCATTCGGTCAATGAATGGCGACATTTTGGGTGATTGTGCAATAATGGTAATATCAACATTGACCGGACGATAGTTTTTCTCCATTATCAAATCGACAACATGGCGTAGCAGGCGACGTGAGTCGGCTCCTTTCCATCGTTTGTCGGTGTCGGGAAAATGATAACCGATGTCTCGCAATGCTGCCGCACCGAGTAGTGCATCTGCCAATGCATGGAGGGCTACGTCAGCATCGCTGTGTCCGAGCAACCCTTTTTCCGACGGGATAGAAACTCCGCAGATGATACATTGACGTCCCTCAACAAGGGCGTGAACGTCAAAGCCGTTTCCGATTCTAATCATAAAACCTGTATTATGTGAATAGTTAACTATTATTGTCGCCCGAAAAGTCGGGTAATTGTTTCAAGATTGAAGGTCAGTGTAAACCTCAAGGTTTGGTCGAGCGGCGAAAGTCGTCCCGTTGCAACCATGTATGACACATCAAGCATCGCGATGTTGTTGAACGAGAATCCTGCACCGAAACCGAGGTAGTTGTTGTTACCTTTATACTTGCTCTGATGATGATAACCTGTTCTCAGAAAGAAGGTGTTGTTATAGTCATATTCGGCACCAATTGCATATTCTATCTCGCGCATCTCCTCTTTGATACCGCCGGGTGCATCGCTGAACGATTTGAATATACCCGATATCGACGACGTGTCTTCCCATTTTTGAAGTGCTTCGGCAAATTGTGTTTCGCCTTCAATAGTTGACGTGTCATAGTCTGACTCGCGCGGTTTAATCGGTACA
>CAMWIM010000045.1 GCA_947174335.1 uncultured Porphyromonadaceae bacterium
GTTTTAGCAACTACGCTGTGGGGGACATCGGCACCCATGAGCATAAATTCGCCTGCCTTGATGGTGTAGACTTTGTCGAGCATGGTAAATTCGATTTCACCTTCGAGAACGTTTATCATCAATTCAGCGGGAGCGATATGAGTTTCGAGTTTTTGCCCGGCTTTGAATGCTACGAGAGCTACTCCACCGTTATTATTGTTAAAAATGTGTTTGAAATGTACTTTGTCATTCCCTGCTTCAATTTGAGCGGCGGTATTGTGAACCTCTCCAAATTTGTAATCAGTGTTCAACATGTCTTTAATTTTTAAGGGTTGTGATGACGATATTGACATCATTAATATAACGAATCAAATAAACCTTTGTTCACCGTCAGATCTAACATAGTAATACAAAAAAACGCATCACAAAAGTTTGGTTTCAAACTTCCGTGATGCAGTTAAATTATTATTCCCTAAATTATTATTCGGTTAAGCGGGAGGGGAGTACCGGCATTGCTCCGGCTTGAGTGCAGACAAATGCTGAAGTGTCAACAGCTTTTTGATGAGCTACGTTGACAGGTTCTCCGCGTAGGATTGAAGCAACGAATGCTGCAGTAAATGAGTCACCGGCTCCAACAGTATCGACAACGTCTACTTTTGGAGTTGGAACAAATGAAACATTACCGGGGGTGAACACGTAGCTACCGTTGATACCACAGGTCAGGATAAGCATTTTGAGGTTGTATTTGCCGAGCAAAATCCAACATTTGTCCTGAAGATCGATTCCTGGGTAGCCAAAAAGTCGGCTTACGATGACAAGCTCCTCGTCATTGATTTTTAGAATATTACAGCGATTGATTGAGTCGCAGATAATTTCTTTAGTATAGAAATTTTGACGCAGGTTAATGTCAAAGACAATCAGAGGATCGTTTTTGGCGGGAATCGCATTAAGGAAATTGTTGATTGTCTCGCGCGAAACAATGTTTCGTTGTGCGAGCGAACCAAAGCAAACAGCTTTAGTTTTTTTAGCAAGTTCCTTGAGCGTGTCGGTATATGGGATGTTGTCCCAAGCTACATTCTCTTTAATTTCATATTGAGGAACACCTTCGGCGTCAAGTTCAACTTGAACAGTACCGGTTGGATATGGAACCTTAGGGATTTCGTATTTTAATCCTTTTTGTTTGAAGTTACTCAATATTTCATCGCCCAGCGGATCATCACCGATTGCACTGACAACACAGCTGTTGAGCCCAAACTGAGAAACATGGTAGGCAAAGTTAGCGGGTGCACCACCGATTTTTTTACCTTCAGGCAGAACGTCCCAGAGGGCTTCGCCCATTCCTATTACAAGATTACTCATGGTTATTAATTTTTTAAAGTATTATTCTGCTTTTTTAATTTTCAAAGTGTAGAAGGCGAGATAAATAACGCCTAAAGTCATAACTGCAACAGCACCTGCAACGCCAACTGCATCCTGAGCAAAGCCCATGCAGAGGGGGAAGACCGTACCGCCAAACAATCCCATAATCATGAGACCGGAAATTTCGTTTTTCTCGTTAGGCTGACGGTTGAGTGCCTGAGCAAAGATTACGCTGAATACGTTAGAGTTACCAAATCCGATGAATGCGATTGAGGTCAATACCATTGCCTGAGATGTGGCAACAAAAAGTCCGATCATACCGACAAGCATACAAAGCACGCTGAATGCAAAGAATGATTTTGCCGACATTTTTGCGAGGATGAGTGAGCCGAGGAGACAACCGCCGGTGCGGAAGTAGAAGTAAATCTGAGTACCGATAACGGCTTCTTCAACGCTTAACCCAAATTTCTCGGTGAGGATTTGAGGAGCAAAAGTGTTTGTGCCGACATCAATTCCAACGTGGCACATAATGCCGAGGAAACAGATGAGTACAAAGGGTATGCGAAGTAAAACGAGACATTCGCGGAATCCGGTTACTTTGTCGGGACGTTCTTCCTGTATCGGAGTTGCACCAAGAGCTGCAATAGAGAGAAGGCACACAGCGGCAAAGAGCGGGAAGAGAACACGCCATCCGAGTCCGAAGGTCGGGAGTAGTTCGATTGCACCCCAAGCCATAAGATAGGGGGCAAGAAGAGATGCCAAAGCCTTTACAAACTGACCGAAAGTCAATGTAGAAGCCAAACGTGAGGGATTGATAAGACCCGATACGAGAGGATTGAGAGAGGTTTGCATTACGGCATTACCGATTCCGAGAAGCGAGAATGCAACAAGCATTGCATAATATCCAGTGCCAAAGATAGGTATGAGCAATGACACTAATGTTAAAGCGAGAGAAAGAAGAACGGTTTTCTTACGTCCGATTTTATTCATCAACATTCCGGTCGGAACCGAGAAGATGAGAAACCAGAAGAAAACGAGAGAGGGTAGGAATCCTGCTTGAGATGCGTTGAGACCGAGGTCAGCTTTCACAAAATTAGTTGCTGAACCCACAAGATCCACAAAACCCATTGAGAAGAAACAGAGCATCACCGGGATGAACTGCACGATTGAGCTTTTCTTATTCATAACTAATGTTATTTGAGAATTCATGTTCGATTTTTAGGTCGTGAAATGATTGATTATTTAGATAGTTTTATAGGATAAACTTTCAGGTCGTTGATGAAGCCCTTGCCTTTTGCCGCACTGACAGCAAGAGTTGAATAGGGAACTTCGGGAAAAACGAGAGTTGTGATTGCAAATTTACCGTTTTTATCGAAAACTTCAATGCTTGAACGGTCAATAAATATGCGCAGACCAAGTTTTCCGTCGCGTTCAAATGTCGGAGCCGAGGTTATAGCGGGAAAATCTACGCTGAAACTTGTGTCACCGCTGTGACGGCGGTTCACTTCAAATGTGTGACGAGCCGGGTCATAGGTCATGGTGGTGCGGTCTCCTTTATTGTTTTGCAGTTCGAGAACAATGTCACAGTTATTGTGAGAGTCCATGTCAACTACGATTTCACAGATACCGTCGTTTTCTTTAGGAAGACTGATTAAACGAGGCTTTTCGCCAATAGTGAAGTCTTTGAGACTTTGAGATGCTTTTTCGCGAATTGATAGAATTTCGGGTGAGGGAAGTGTTGCGGCATAAATTTGACCGTCGGAGTGACGGAAAAGGGAAATTTCGCGGGGAAGAGTGTTGGCGCTGCGATATTGTTTGGTTGGAACTTCGGCGGCATATTGCCAGTTGCTCATCCAACCGATATAGGCGCGACGGTTGTCGGGAGCATCGCTCCAGCTGACACCTGCATAGTTGTCTTTACCGAAGTCAAGCCATTTGGTAGGAACTTTACCGTTTTGGTCAATATCGGGAGTAAATGTTTTGCCGTCAAAATCACCGATGAAATACTGTATACCGCTACCGCCGTAGAGACCGCCGGGGTTAAGGTTACAGATTAGCATCCATTTTTTTTCATTTGTTCCGTTGACGGGAAGTTCAAAGAGGTCGGGACATTCCCAAACTCCGTTTTGAGCACCGAGACCTTTGCCAAACGAGCTTTCGAGAGTCCAGTTTTTCATATCGGGAGATGAGAAAATGAGCATTTCGTGATTGAGAGCATTCGCAAGAACCAAAATCCATTTTCCGGTCGGTTCATGGAAGAAGAAATTCGGGTCACGAGCTTCGGTGTCGGTCGCAATAATCGGGTTTGCGCCGAATACTTCAAAAGTTTTTCCGTTATCGTTACTTGATGCGAAAGACTGAACTTGGTTGAGATCGGCTGAAGTATAAATCGCAATTACGGCATCTTTGCCCAAACCGGCTGTGTTGTTATGGTCAATGGCACAGCTTCCGCTGAAAATCATACCGAGACCGTCGGGTTCGAGTGCAATAGGGTGGTGTTCCCAGTTTACAAGGTCGGTTGAAGATGAGTGACCCCAGGAAAGGTTTTGCCATTTAGAACCGTATGGGTTCCATTGGTAATACAGGTGCCAGCGTCCGTCTTTGTAGAACATACCGTTGGGGTCGTTCATCCAACCATAAAGAGGTGTGTGGTGGAAAAGGGGACGATATTTCTCAATGTTTGAAGAGTCGACTTGGTTAACGACGGCAAACTTTTCCCAGCAGGCTTCTTCTCCCGGGTCGCGCATAGAGCTACGGTTTTGATTCATCTCGATGTTGAGAACAACATCTTTACCTTCATAAGGACGAAGGTCAAGAGGGAAAAGATAGTCAACTTTGGTTTTAGCGAGTCGGACAGTGATTGTACGATCGATTTTACCGTTTACAAGCACTTTGACTTTAGCTTCGTCGCTATTGTCTTGAACAGGAAGAAGCAAAAAGTTTCCCGGTTTGGCTACATGAACGAGAGAGTTTTGGATATATGATCCGTCTCGGAAAATGATATTGTCTTTTCCAAGATGTTTTACAACGACATCGTCGTTTGCCTTCAGTTCAAATTGTAGTGGTAGAAGTGCCATTGCAATTGAAAGGATACTTGCTTTAATCAGTTTATTCATAAATGGTATTTTAATTTATTAAATTTTCAGTTAACTAAAACAATCTTTTTACCTTTGTTTATCTGTCGATTTTTACCCTAAAACAGCAATTTGAATTACCAACCGCTATTTTTTTGTTACAAAACTACTGCATGTTTAATTCAAAGCATATAAAAAATGTTGCATTGTATGACAATTTTGTTGCAATGATTAATTTTTGGTAGCAAATAGCACTAATTTAATAAATTATGCTTATCTTTGAGCCAGTAATCTAAACCTGAACCAATAATTATTACCGTTTTTTGCTAACAATGTTTGTCAGATTAAAAAAAATATTCATACTATCTCTGTTGTCTTTTCTCGTTGCAGGATGTGGAAGCAAACCTATTAAAATTGGTGTTTCACAGTGTAGCGATGACGACTGGCGTCAAAAAATGAACGACGAGATCAGACGTGAAGCGATGTGTCACGACAATGTTGTTGTCGAGATTCGTTCTGCCGATGATAGCAATGAAAAACAAATTTCTGATATTCAATATTTTGCTGATAACGGTTTTGATATTATCATAGCGGCTCCCAACGAAGCCAAGGCAATCACTCCGGTTATTGACAAGGTCTATTCACGAGGTATTCCGGTTATAATTTTTGACCGAAGCATCGAAAGTAACTCATTCACAGCTTTTCAGGGAGCTGACAATGTCGGGCTCGGACATGCAGCCGCACGATATGCTAACAGTGTACGTGGATCGGACGCCCGAGTTATTGAGCTTTGTGGACTTGAAGGCTCAACTCCGGCGATCGGACGAAATGTGGGGTTTCGGAATTATGCCGACAGTACAGGTACTGTTAAGGTTCTTGCGCGCGCGTTTGCAAACTGGAATTATGATGATGCGGCTATTGCGGTTGATTCGTTACTCGATTTATATCCCGATGCTAACACAATCTATGCCCACAATGACCGTATGGCTATTGCAGCCGCAGATGTTGCCCGAAAAAAAGGACGCGATCTGACTGTAATCGGGATTGACGGCGCACCTGAAATTGGTATAAAGGCGGTTATCGATTCGGTTATTGACGCAACATTTATATATCCGAGCGAGGGAGAACGTCTAATCGAAACAGCTCTGAAAATTCTTAACCATCAGCCGTTTGATACGATAGTCAGATTACCTCTTACATCGGCTGTTGATTTGACAAATGCCGATATTCTGCTTGCACAAAATAATGCTATGCAGAATGAATTTAATAAAATCAAAGTGCTTAAAGCCCGTGTTGACAGTTATCTCAGTGTGAAGTCAACCCAAGAAACGTTACTTTATGCTGTCGTTGTAATTTTGATTTTGTTATTTGGCTTTGTGTTCTTGTTGCTACGGTTTTTCTGGCAATCAAAGTTAAATCGACAGATACTCATAGAGAACAACCGCCTTCTCGAAGAACAGCGTGATTCTCTTGAAACCCACAACCGTGAACTTAATGAAGCAACTCAGTCAAAGCTCGCATTTTTCACAAATGTTTCACACGACCTGCGTACACCGCTGACCTTGATATCGGAGCCGGTTCAGCAACTTGCCGGAGCTGAGAATTTGACGCCACAACAATCGGTGTTGATGCAGATTGCAAATAAAAATGTGAGAATCTTGACCCGATTGATTAATCAGATTCTTGATTTCAGAAAATATGAGAATGATCGACTGACGTTCACTCCGACAGAAGTCAATATTGTCGAAGTGATAGGTGAATGGGTCGAATCATTCCGCGCCCTTGCACGCAAACGTGATATCAAGCTGGTTGTTAATACTTCGGATATGAAGGTGACATCGCTTGCTCTTGATGTTGAGAAAATCGAACGGGTTGTCTTCAATCTGCTGTCAAATGCATTTAAATATACTCCTGCCAACGGAACGATCAGCTTGGAATGTTCTTCTAACGACGATCGTATGATTTTAAAGGTAACCGATACAGGTACAGGTATTTCACAAGAAGATTTGCCAAATATTTTTGACAGGTTTTTCCAGGTTGAGAAGGTACATCCGACCGGTTCGGGTATCGGACTTTGGCTTTCGCGTGCATTTGTCGAACTTCACGGAGGTACAATCGAAGCTGAGAGTACGCTTGGAAAAGGTTCTGTATTTACGGTTGTTATACCGGTTAAACATGTTGATGCCGTTGCTCAGTCGACACCGAAACATATTACAGAAGAAGATGTTACAGCCGAACTTGCTCCGGTTGAAGATGTTAGAGTTGAAATCTCTGAAGACAAACCGGTGGTTCTTGTTATAGATGATAACGAGGATATCTTGAATATGGTTACTATATTATTAAATAATGAGTATAATGTGATTACGGCGAAAAACGGTAAGGACGGAATCAGACTTGCCTCTCGATATACTCCTGATTTAATAATATGTGATGTGATGATGCCGGTCATGGATGGACTGGAATGTTGCAAACTGATTAAAGATGAGGTCTCAACAAGTCATATTCCGGTTTTGATGCTGACAGCCTGCTCTATGGATGAACAGCGTGTTCAGGGCTATCAAAGCGGTGCCGATGGCTATATGTCAAAGCCATTCTCAAATGATGTCTTGAAAGCTCGAATTCAAGGTCTGATTGAAAATCATAAGCGTATCAAGAACTTATGGCTTGAAGGAAATCGAGCATTTACGCCCGGATTAGCTGTCGATGACAATGATTCTCACCGCGAATTACCGCCGAATGATCTGGACAGTGATTTTTATGATCGTTTCTTGACTATAATTAAGTCGGAAATGAGTAATTCTGAGATAAATGTTGACAATGTCGCTTCAAAAATGGGATTGGGACGCTCTCAATTCTATCGAAAGATAAAAGCACTTACTAACTATTCGCCGGTCGAACTCATCCGTCGGCTTAGATTGCAGCAGGCACGTCACATGTTGACTACCTCAAATGCTACAATCAGTGAGATTGCTTATGAAGTCGGATTTTCTACTCCGGCATACTTCACCAAATGTTATCGTGACTTCTATGGTGAGACACCATCAGAGTTGAGACAAAAACTTGGCAGGGAATGATAGTGTAACGTTAATCAATATACAGGAATATTACTAACTAAAAAACAATTATAAACCAATTAGAAAACAACATTTTAATCTAACAATTTTAAATACAGGGATAATTTTTGATGGTTTACAAAGCCGAGAATTATCAGTTTTGTAGCATTATGTATCAAATTTATTGCAATGCAACAAATTTGTTATCTGATGCAACGATAAAGATATGTTAAGGTTTTACACTGAGATAATTTTGTCCCGGAAATTTTTAATACCAATCAAGAACTAATATGAAATCAATCATCAGCGCAGTCTTGCTTTTTATGACAGCAGTAATCGCGCAAGCACAGAACATTGCGGTTCACGGTACGGTTCTTTCAAAGACCGATGGTGAACCTCTAATCGGAGCAACAGTTCAATCTGAAAATGCCTCGGTCGGTGTATCAACCGATTTTGACGGTAATTTTACAATTAATGTACCGGAGGGAACTAAGCTCACAATCTCTTACATTGGCTTTATGCCAACTACAGTTAAAGCTCAGCCTGAAATGACTATCGAACTCGAGGAAAACTCAACTTTGCTCGATGAAATCGTCGTAGTCGGTTATTCTTCTGAGAAAAAATCAGATTTAACAGGTTCGGTTTCTGTTGTAAAAATGAGTGACGTTTCTGACACTCCTACCGGTAACGTTATTCAATCACTTCAGGGTCGAGTGGCAGGTATGACAGTTACAACCGACGGTACTCCCGGCGGTCTTTCTACCGGAACATCAATCCGTGGGGCTTCATCTTTTCGCGGTGACGCCAACGGACCTCTTTATGTGATTGACGGTGTGATGACTCGTGAAAATGTCGGAACAATCCTCAATTCAAATGATGTTGAATCAATCCAGGTACTTAAAGATGCGGCTTCGGCATCAATTTATGGTGCACAGGCTGCCAACGGTGTCATCATCATTACAACAAAACGCGCTAAAAAAGGTGAGTCTCATGTAACATTTGACGCTACTCTCACTGTACAGCGTTATAACAGCGGTCTCGATCTTCTCGACGCTAATCAGTGGGGTGAAGTTTATTGGTCGGCATATAAATATGCTCACAACGGTGAAACTCCCAACTCGGCAATTTATGGTAACGGTACCAAACCTCAATTGCAGACCTATAAAAACCTCAATGGTATAGATGTACTTCCCCAATCGACTAACTGGGAAGATGAAATTCACCGCACTGCTTTAATGCAGACCTATTCAATCGGACTTTCTAAAGGTTCGGAAAACGGATCTTCTTCAATGTCACTCAGCTGGCTTGATCATGATGGTATCGTAAAAGGTTCTGACTTCCAAAAAGTGAATTCTCGTTTCAGTTCAGACTACGGTTTCATCAACAATCGCCTCAAAGCCGGTGGAAACGTTGCCGTAAACTGGTGGAAAGCTCACTATATGCCCGATGGCGCTGAAGAAAATGCAATCAAACAGCATCCCGCCAAAGCAGTTTATGACGTGGAAGGTAACTATGTTGATGCAATCCACGACATCCTTGGTGACGCTCCCAACATGATGCGTCTCATCGAGAATAACTCTTCAAACAAACATGAATACTGGCGTGTATTTGGTAACGCTTACCTACAGATTGAGCCGGTTAAAAACCTTATCATCAAAACTAACTTCGGTGTAAACTACTACAACGAAACCAATAAAACTTTTGAGCCTAAATGGCTTCGCAGCGATATCAACAAACTGTCTCAGTCAACTACAAAGAATGTAGACTGGGTTTGGACAAACACAGCTCAATATAACATTGATTTTGGTAAGAACTCAATCATGGCTCTTATCGGTATTGAGTCAAAAAAATACCATAATGAATGGTTCAACGGCTATGGTGAAGGTCTTGAAATTGAAGACCCCAACTATCTTTATCTCGCAAATGTAACTTCTAACAAAAATGTCGGTGCCGGTGCATCAAACTACTCGATGTTCTCAGGCTTCGGAAAAATCAATTACACATTTGATAATAAGTATCTCCTTTCGTTTACTCTTCGTCGTGATGCTTCTTCTCGTTTGTCAAAAGAACACAACTATGACTGGTTCCCCTCTGTATCGGCAGGTTGGCGTATCTCTCAGGAAAACTTCATGGAATCAACCCGTGCGTGGCTTTCTGACCTTAAGATTCGCGGGTCATGGGGTATCAACGGTAATGACCTTATCGACAACGAAGCTTTCTATGCAAAATATCTCATGAGCCTTGATCGCGGTTCTTATAACATGAACGGCGATGGTTCTACTCTCGCTCCCGGTGCATTCCGTATCCGTAACACCAACCCCGATCTCCGTTGGGAAAAGACCTATCAGACTAACGTCGGTTTCGACGCAGGTTTCCTCAATAACCAGCTTACCGTGTCATTTGACTACTTCTATAAAGAAACCAAAGATATGCTTGTAGAGAAACCCTATATAGCTACAATCGGTGAAGGTGGCTACTGCTGGTATAACGGTGGTGAAATGGTAAATAAAGGTGTTGAAGGTCAAATCAACTGGCGTGCAAGCGTTAACAAAAACTTCTCTTATGATATCGGTTTTAACTTCACAGTTTCTAAAAACAAAGTTACCGATCTTCTCGACGACATCTACTACAACTACGGTGGTGGTTGGGCAGAACACTCTCTGGTAGGTCAACCTCTCGGCTCATGGATGGGCTTCAAGACCGACGGTGTGTTCCGCACTCAACAAGAAGTAGACGAATATCGTGCTAAATATCAGGTTGAATTTGGTAATCCTCAGGTTGGACGTGTACGTTATGTCGATGTAGACGGTGATGGACGTATCAACTACAACGACCGTACATGGCTCGGCGTTGACCTCCCCAAAGCACAGTTTGGTCTTAACCTCGGCGCTCGCTATCGTGACTTCGATATCTCTATGTTCTTCAGTTCTATTATCCGCGACGCTTTCAATAACTCAAAATTCTATACCGACCTCTTCCAGGGTTGGAACGGTAACCACGGTATCAGACTTCTCGAAGCTGCACAGGCTTATGAACGTTACCTTCAGACAGGCGTTTATGACTGTGATACTCCAGCTCCGACAACCGACAACTCAAACAACGAAAATGAATGTTCTGAGTTCCACCTCGACAATGGTAATTTCCTTCGTATGAAGAATCTCACAGTCGGTTACTCGCTACCCGAACATATCCGTAAAAAACTTAGCCTTGCAAACGCACGTGTTTACTTCCAGGCTCAGAACGTCTTTACTATTACCAAATATAAAGGCGCAGATCCCGAAGGTCTCGGTTATCCCTATGCACTTCCCCGTCAGTTTACATTTGGTTTACAATTCGGATTTTGATGGTAAGCAATTTTAAGTTGAATATAAAGTAGATAATAACATGAAACTCAATAATATATTAATTTCACTCGGATGTGCTGTTGCTCTATCTTCTTGTAGCGATAGCTTCCTGGAAAATAAACCTCAAGGCAGTCTTTCTGAGGGCGTCATGACTTCGCCCGAAGCTGTTGACCTGCTCGTGAATGCTGCCTATGCAACCCTTTCAGGCTGGACCAATGAATGTGGTGACGTATGGCTGAAACCGACTACTAACTGGAGCTTTGGTGAAGTTCGTAGTGATAACGCCTATAAAGGTGGCGGTGGTGAAGGTGACTGTTATGACATACATCAGATGGAAACTTTTGATATGCAGGCTAATAACGGCAACCTTGACGGAAAATGGTTTAATCTATATAGCCAGATTTCTCGTACGACAACTGCTCTCAAAGTACTTGATAAATGTACTGATGAACAAATCCCTAATCGTAAAATTCGTATCGCCGAAATGAAGGTGCTCCGTGCTCACTTCTATTTTGAGCTTGTTCGTCTTTTCAATCAGATTCCTTACATGGATGAAACTATTGAAACAGTAGATTATCCATATTTCACCAATAATGAGTTTTCTCGTGATCAGCATCTTGGCCGCATTGCGTCTGACCTTGTTGAGGCAGCGTCAATTCTTCCTGAACGTCAGGACGAAGTTGGTCGTGTCAATGCAAATATTGCACGTGCTTATGCCGCAAAAGTAAAACTCTATCAGGCTTATAAACAAAATCCCACCACACATGCTGTTGAGTCGGTTGATAACGTTCTTATGCAGGAAGTTGTCAATCTTATCAATCAGGTGCAGGGTTATGACCTTCTTGATGATTTCCAAAAACTCGATTTGGTTGAGAACGAAAATGGAATTGAATCTGTATTCGCAATTCAGTATTCAATGAACGATGGTTCAAACGACCATGGCCGTATCAACTGGAGTAACCTCCTTAATTCGCCCGGTGGTGACTCACCTTATCATGGTGACGGATTCTTCTTGCCCTCACAGGACCTTATCAATGCTTATCAGACTGACGAAAACGGTCTTCCGGTATTTGATTATCAGAGCCGTCCCGATTATGCTGTCGTTACTTTTGTTGATGACAATAATCAGACTCTATCAAATACCACACCCACTGTTGACCCCCGTCTTGACTTTGTTGTAGGTCGTCCGACTATCACCTATAAGACATATCCCGATCGTCCTTGTGGCTCATGGGTTCGTGACCGTGGCGTTTATGGTCACAACTGTGCAAAACGTTTCTGGGTTTCTCCCGAATCAAAAGATATGCTTCAAGGATGGCCTTGGGGTGCGTCAGAAATGAACTGGCAAATTATCCGCTATGCCGATTTGCTTCTTTATAAGGCTGAAGCTCTTATTGAACTCGGTCAGCTCGACGAAGCTCGCGAACTTATCAACCGTGTACGTTCTCGCGCAATGAACAGCGAGTATGTAAAAGACTTCAATGACCCCACTAAAGATGCTGCCAACTATAAAATCGGTCTTTATCCCGCTGCAGGTTGGACTCAGGACTATGCCCGTCAGGCACTTCGCACTGAAATGCGTCTTGAAAAGGCTCTTGAAGGCGAACGTTTCTTTGACCTTGTTCGCTGGGGTATTGCCAAACAAGTGATGACCAAATATTTTGAAGCAGAGAAAGACAACCGCATTTATTATCAAAATGCTAAGTTTGATGACGGAGAAGAATATTTCCCGATTCCCGTTGCTCAATACAACTTCTCTCAAGGAATATATGTTCAAAATCCCGGATACCCCTCTTTTAAATAAAACGTTAATATAAATTGGTAATTTAAAGTGTGGAAAATTGGCGGAGGATCGTGCGTTGATGTATCGATCCTCCGTTTCTATTTCCAAACAAGATATGATATGAAAAGAAAATTGTCATTTATGGTCGTGATGGCATCAGCTTTGTTTGTGTCGGCAAATAATGATGTGGCGCAATCTGATACAACATTATATAATGAACCATATCGTCCTCAATATCATTTCACGCCTGTTCATCGATGGATTGGTGACCCGTGTGGACTTTTGAGAGCCGATGGTCGTTTCATGGCATATTCATGGGGCGCAGCCGAGTCCCTCGATTTGATTCATTGGAATGAATTAAACAAAGATGCGATTAACGGTGTGCCTGAAAATATTGCTGAATTTACGGGAAGTGTAGGTGTTGACCGAACAAATTCGTCGGGATACGGCAAAGATGCCTATCTTGCCGCTTTTACATCGTTTGACCGCAACAGTAAAAAGCAATCACAGTCAATAGCGTTCAGTCGTGATGGCGGGGTAAATTATCAATATTATGATTTAAATCCGGTAATCGACATCTGGAGTACTGAATTTCGTGACCCTACAGTGATTTATGATGCTGAAAACTCTCGATGGGTAATGCTTGTGGCAAAAGCACTTGAAAAGAAGGTGGCATTTTACACTTCTCCCGATTTCAAAAATTGGACTCACGTGAGTGACTTCGGACCGATGGGCGATAGTGAGCGGTCATGGGAGTGTCCCGATCTGTTCCGTGTTCCGGTGGAGGGTAATCCGGGTGACAGTAAGTGGGTTTTGCTTGTTTCGGTTAATTGGGCTCGAGAGCAATATTTTGTTGGCGATTTCGACGGCGAAAAGTTTATTCCGGAACGTCCTGATGCTTCACCTCTTCATGTTGATGAAGGATTGGACTATTATGCATCGCGTGTGTTCCAAAATTATGATTCG
The DNA here is from genome assembly GCA_947174335.1 of uncultured Porphyromonadaceae bacterium. Lineage (GTDB taxonomy): Bacteria > Bacteroidota > Bacteroidia > Bacteroidales > Muribaculaceae > CAJUPY01. Next base: position 13,559 of record CAMWIM010000045.1, read on the forward strand.
GTTCAGTCTCCGGTTTATACACTCGGTTGGGTCAATACATGGGACTATGCTCCGACTGCACCTTCAAAGTGGGGAAAAGGAGTGTGGTCACTCCCTCGCGAATATAGGCTTAAAACAACTGACGACGGGTATCGTTTGATTCAGAAACCGGCAAAACAACTTGAAATGTTGCGTGGTGACACATTCTCGCTTAACCGAGTGATAAAACATGGCGTAACCACGATAAAAGAGATTTCAAAAATGTGTAACTGCTACGAATTAAAAGCCACTTTCAGCGCAATGGGCGGGCAACCTTGTGGATTTTACCTTTGTGAAGGCGACAATCGCCGTTTGATTGTCAGTTATGATCCGCAGTCGGGCAGACTGACCATTGACCGAACAAATACAGCTGATACTGAGATTCCTAAATTTAGTCGCATTGCATCAGCATCAATAACAACAAACGACCCATCGACAATAACACTTGACATTTTTGTTGACCGCTCGACTGTTGAAATTTTTGCTAATGACGGTGAGCAGGTTTTCACAATGCTAACTTATGCCGCAACAGATCAAACCGGCGTTTCAGCATTTACATTAGCACCCTCCTTCCGATTAAATTTAGAAGCATGGCAAATGAAATCAATCCATTAAATAACTGCTGAAAAATCAAGGTAAAATGACCCCGGAGAGTAAATGAGGATTGACTCCTGAAAATAATTTGTTTTGTCCCCTGAGAAGTCTTGGCCGGTGGGGTCATTTTATCTTGTTTTTCCACTAGGCTCTTGGAGTAGATAATCGCAACATTTTTGTTGTACTTGGATGCGACTCAATGCTACTTTTGCCTACCTTTTGCAACCTGTCGTGGCTTTTTTTAACCCTGACAAATAGGTCAAATCCCTTAAAAAACAATGCTCAGAGTTTGCTAATTTGCTAACTCTGAGCGTTTTGGGATTTTGTGGTGCCACCAGCACCATTATGACTAAATTGGGGTAAATCTCACTAATCTCTAATTGATTTAATGTTCTAATAATCAACATTATTTGATTTTATTGAATTTTAGTGAATCTAATAAAAATCACAAAATGTAGGGACTAATGTAGGGACTATAAAATTTTATTATTAACTTTGCATTGTCATCGCTCACATGGGGTGACAGTGGATAAAAATGGCAAAATCTCTCTCAAAATTTCAGGTTCGCAGACAGGATGCGAAGCAGAAAATAGCAACTCTGTTTTTAAGAATACAGAGCAGAAAACATAAATTAGATATTCTCTTCTCCTCACAAATTAGAGTTAATGTAAAGGAGTGGCAGGAGGCTGTGTCTTCTCCTGAGAATTGGGAGCAGCACAAGAAGCGCAATAATAGACTTCACGAGCAGTTGACTCGCATAGAACTTGTTGTCAAAGGAGCCATAGATGGTGTCGTTTTTGACAAGGCGCAAGTCGAGGCTGAGATACTTGCTATCGCTGATCCTAAAAAGGCCGATGGAAATCGCAAGGCTGAAATTGCCAAGGAGGAGGCTCGAATTGAGGAAGAGCGAAAGATCGCTGCGGAGGAAGACGCAGAGCGTCGTGCAAAAGAGGCTGAAAAAGCTTGTGTCTGGAACTATCTCGATACATTCGTTGAGGACATCAAGGCAAAACGTCGTCTTAACGGTAATACACCATATACCCCCGGAAGTATCAAGGCATGGAATAGTTTTAGGAAGCTATTTAATGGATTTGATCCAAAACACAAACTCACATGGAATGATATTGACCGTGCTTGTGTCACCAAGTTCATAGACTATCTTTCAAAGGGTGGCTACATGGTGACTTCAATCAATAAATATCTCGTTTCATTTCGTGCATTTGTCGGTTATGCTTATACTGACGGCGTTCATAACAATGACCGAGCAATGATGTTCTTCTCAAAAAGGAAGATTGAAGAAACGGACAAGGCTGTTGAAATATATCTTACCTCTGATGAGTTGCAGGCGCTCTATGAAATGCCGTTGACCGGCTTGAAAGAGCAGGTACGCGATGTATTCCTCGTTGGTTGTTATACATGTCAGCGCGTCAGTGATTATTCCAAACTTACGCCTGAATGTTTCACGACAACATCGAAAGGGACAAAGATTATCCGCATAATTCAACAGAAGACCCGTAATGAGGTTATGATTCCAATTATGAGTAATAATCTTCAAGCCATCTGCGAAAAATACAATTATCATCTCCCACAGGTCGTTGACCAGATAATCAACCGGTATATCAAGGAGATTCTTACCGAGCTATCTCAGACCGTCCCCTCGCTTGCAAAGAAAGTCCCCACGGTTCTGACTATGAAACAGCGGAAGAATGTAGAAGAGGGCACAATGTCTTTTGAGAAAAACTCCAAAGGAGAATATCTGGTAACACGAGCGAATAGTGTTACTACTCATACTGCACGACGCAGTGGCATTACCAATATGTACCTTTCTCATAAGTTCACTATTGTTCAGATGATGCACGTGAGTGGCCATAAGACACAGAAGACCTTTATGGACTATATCAAACTATCTTCTGAGGAAATTGCTGATGAGATAAATGCAATAGTTGCGGCATCCAAGGGGGATATATTCTGATTCGACCGTCTAAGTAAACCATTGTCGAGCCGACTGTTTCTGAAATGGAAATAGTCGGCATTTTCCTATAGAGATAAAGATAGAAACAGAAAAGTTCGGAGTGAAGTTGCCGAAAAGTTCGGAGTGAAATAGTCAAAAAGTTCGGAGTAAAGTCGCTGAAAAGTTCGGAGTAACTTGTATATTCCACTGAAAATAACTATCTTTGCACAAAAATTTAAGGTAATGAAAATTGAACACTATATGCCGCGAATAGCGGATGAAACACTGAAAAAGAAATTGAGAACCAGTGGAGCGGTACTTGTTACCGGCCCCAAATGGTGCGGGAAAACGTGGACTGCGTTGAACGCCTCAAACAGCGTGATATATTTACAGGATCCGGACAGACGCGCCGCATACTTGAAAATGGCTCAAACCACGCCTTCTTATCTTCTACGTGGTGATAAGCCTCGTCTTATAGATGAGTGGCAGACAGCAACTGTGCTATGGGATGCGGTAAGGTTTGCGGTTGATAAGGATCCAAAGAAAGGTCAATTTATACTCACCGGGAGTGTTGTAGTTGATGAAGATAATGATTTGCTTCCTGATGAAAAGATGGAGCATACCGGAACAGGACGTATATCTCGTATGAGAATGAGGCCTATGAGTTTGTATGAGTCAAATGAATCAAATGGGACTGTATCTCTTAAAGAATTATTTGATGGAGTTTCTGATGTGACGTCTATGAGCGATCTTACCATAGACGACCTCGCTTTTGCAATCTGTCGTGGAGGATGGCCTGCCGCGTTATCTATGGATAAGGAGGATGCGCTTGATGTTGCTAAAGATTATGTAGAGGCAATCTGTGAAAGAGATGCGGCTGCTGTCGATAGGTCACAGAAAGACCCGGATAGAGTTAGGGCTGTTCTCAAATCTTTGGCAAGGAATATATCGACCATGACTACAGACAGAACTATCATGGGGGACGTCAGGGCTAATGACACTTCAATTACTGATAAAACTCTTGAAATATATCTTAGGGCATTACGGAAGCTGTTTATAATCGAGGATGTCAAGGCATGGCAACCTTCTTTGCGCTCTAAAACCGGAATTAGAACATCGGATAAAAGACAATTTGTCGATCCCTCTTTGGCTGTTGCAGCGATAGGGGCAAGTCCGCAGTCTATACTTGATGACTTTAACTATTTTGGATTCTTATTTGAATCCTTGTGTGTTAGAGATTTAAGAGTTTATACTGAGAATTTGAGAGGTACAATCCGTCATTACCATGATAATAATGATCTTGAGGCGGACATAATCATCACCCTCGACGATGGAAGATGGGCTGCGGTAGAAGTGAAGCTCGGTAGTCGCGAGATAGAAGAGGGGGCTGAGAATCTGAAGAAACTGGCTGCAAATATAGATAGCTCTAAAAGTTCGACTCCATCTTTCCTGATGGTTTTGACCGGTGGAGAATTTGCATATCGGAGAGACGATGGTGTATATGTAGTGCCGATAGGATGCCTCAAAGACTAATTGTTGTAATAAAATGATGAACGGAATGAAGACAAGTTGTTTTCATTCCGTATTTTAATGTTCATATTTCACTGCTCTTATAGGCTTCAGGTCGAGACGGACGACCACCTTCCAACATATCGGTATCAAGAATGTGCTGGTTGAGCCTACGATTGGCTTCATACGTATAATATCCAAGATCATAAATGTTTCTGCTGGAGTCAAACATCCTGCCTGATTTTCCCTTACGCTGCTTGATACGACGGAATCCTTCATAAACTTCTTCATCTGTCATATCCAGCCCATAGATTGCGTTATAGTGTTCAACAATATCCGAAAGAGATACATCGCCTCCATTGTATATGCCCATGAGCCAATCAGAGTAAATGCGCTCACATATATCAGTCTTTTTCATAGTGAGTTTGAGTTTCGATAATGCCGGCTTACGTATCATGTAAATTTCCTCGACAACCTCTTTGGGAAGATGTCTGTTGGCATTGGAGATATGCTCCGCCATCGTTTCATGAGCTTTGGCTACAAGATTCAATGCTTTCTGGACGAGGCGGCGAAGATTAGTTTCTTCAGATGGGATTTCTTCAAGCGTGTTTCTAATCTCCACTTCAAGAGTCAGAAGTGCGAAACGCACGTTGAACCACTCGCTCGGATGGGATGTGCAAGTTGAATGAATCTGCTTTATAAGGTCATCGTAGTGATGGTTGCAGGTCTCGAAATTATGCTCTTTGAGACCGCATACAAAATTTGAGTTAATTAAACTGTTGTGAGGCATATCGACTCGGGACTTTTATGATGAATTTGGGTAATATACGTTTGGAAATATTGAATTGGTTCAAGAATCAATTCGTAATAACAACCAATCGCAGAATAAAAATGTTTATGTAGCTACTGGCTTAAAAGGTTGATTATAGCCATTTTGCGTGTTACATTTGCCATATTTGACCAAAATAGGTAACACACTATTTGTTTCAAGTGTTACCTTTATTCAAAAATTTTTATTATCTTTGCAGACGTAACTCGCAGTGATACTCAATATTACTATGTGTTACCTACGTTTTCAACTAAAATTATTTTTAACTCAAACTATTAAAAACATCATTTTATGGTAACACGGCCTGATTTTCCGACAACCAGACCGCAAAATACCTCTCGGCGGGCTCTTATCTACAGTCTTACACCGATAGACTTACAGGACCTTGCCGCCTATGTTCCGATTGTGCCGGAGGAAATAGATGTCATTTATGACAGCAAGGAGGCGAAGGAGGCAATATCTTCTGATAATTACTCCTGTGTGATTATCAACAATACCTCTCTTGATCCCGCTGCGACTGGAGTCTCTCAATTTGCCTCGGCTCAAAAGAATCTTCATTGTCGCATGACGATTGAGCTTAACTGTCTTCCAAACCTGACTACCGAGACATGGAAACTCGGTGAAGACCAGCTGTTTCACCACACAGGACAGGAAACAGATTCTCTAACTCTTCCTTTATGCTCAATGTTTGAGGATAACACCTCATTAAAATGGGTTGAGAGAGTAAGCCGACAATTCAAAGAAATCCGATTCAGGCTCAGAGAAATGAAATTCAAGCCGATTCTTCTCATCGGAGCAGCCGGCACATGTAAACTCTCGCTTGCTCAGATTGCCCATGTGAGAAGTACTCGACGGGCCTGTCCTTTTATTTACGCAAATTGCAAGACAGGCAGTTCTGAACGCTCATGGCCCTTTGCAGGTATGAAGGCGGAGGAATTATTCCGCCAGAATATTGAATCAATGATGATGCAGGCAAATGGCGGTACGATTTATATCCACGAAATTGATAAGCTGGAATATAATGCGTTGAAGGTACTTGCCCGAATAATCAACAATCCCACGTTTACCAGTCCCACTGGGAAAACCATACACTTTGAGGGTGCCATTATATGCTCGACACGTGCCAACTTGGAGGAACTCATTTCAAAGAAAGAGTGCCCATATCAGATTTTACAGGTATTGAGCGGGCACATAATCCGCATACCATCATTGATAGATGACCCTACCGACATTCCCGACATTGCGGCTGCGATGATTAAAAGTATTTGCGCCATCCACAAACTGCCGGAAAAAACATTGAGTAACGAGGCAAAAGAATCTCTAACCTCCTTTATCTGGCGAAAGAATCTTAGAGAACTTTTCCACATTCTGTCGCGCACAGTGACAATGGTAAACAGAAAATTAATCCGCAAAGATGATCTCTATTTCGGTACTCAGTCAAATCCAATTGGAGAGTATCAGAATGAAGGGGACAGAATCAAAGCTGCCATTGACGTCAGCAATGGAGATAAGAAAAAAGCGGCGGAAATGCTGAAAGTATCCCGCAAGACGCTGTATGCCCACATGAAGAAATTCGGCATCCCAACCGATTATGGTAAAAGCATGAAGTAATGCAAGGATACCGATAACAATAAAATGGCAAGACTCCGAAATGTTGGAATCTTGCCATTTTCTATAATTTGGGTCTTGCTCGAAAGCCTCCGGGAGGGGTTGCTCCGCAACCTCCGATAATGATACGGGAGTTGAGAGGTTCCCGTGGGCTATACTTGCTCTCCGGTTCTGCAACCATTGACGTTTTCCGATTCTGAGAATTATCAGGTTCTACGTTTGTAGTTCTTATCTCCGTCTGAGGTTGTTGGGATTGCTCCTGCTTGTTCTC
>CAMWIM010000046.1 GCA_947174335.1 uncultured Porphyromonadaceae bacterium
ATAAGATTTGCGTTTGATTTATGGCTTGATGTGCTTTTGCTATTAAATCCCTTTGGGCTTGCACCGGGTCAACTTTCGGGGTTTCAGGCTCGACCGTTGGCAATGCGATTTTCAGACCCTTTGACAAGTCACCGTCAACAAAGTTGTCACGGATGAAATAAGGGGTTGAACTCCAATTGGCTTGTGCATCCATGTTTTCGGCAACCCATTCTTTGAAACCGTCCGGCACATCGGTTATAAGGTCTTTTGACTGTTTCTTCTTGTACTCCGTACCCCACAAAGCCGCTTTAAGGTCGCCCAATTCGTTATCATCAAAGGTTTCTTCATTATTTTATGTCTATCATTGAAAAAACACCTCTAATAATATTACTATCCGAAAGTTTTTTTGTAAATTTGCAGTTTAAATGAAGTATCAGAAACTTATTTAAAACCAACAAATCAATTATGAGAAAAAAAATTGTTGCAGGAAACTGGAAAATGAACACCACTCTTCCCGAAGGTGTTAAACTTGCAAAAGAAGTAAATGAAGCTCTCGCAGGCGTTGACGCTAAATGCGATGTTATTATCTGCGTGCCTTTTACTCATCTTGCTTCTGTTAATGGCGTAATCAATGCTAACAAACTTGGTCTTGGTGCTGAAAACTGTGCCGATCACAAATCAGGTGCTTATACCGGTGAAATCTCGGCTCCTATGGTTGCTTCTACAGGCGCAAAATATGTAATTCTCGGTCACTCTGAACGTCGTCAATATTATGGAGAAACTGCTGAGACTCTCCGTGCAAAAGTAGCCTTGGCTCTTGAAAACGGTCTTACTCCTATTTTCTGTATTGGTGAAGTTCTCGAAGAACGCGAAAACAACAAACATTTTGATGTTGTTAAAGCTCAGATTGAAGAGGGCCTATTCAACCTTTCTGCTGATGATTTCGGTAAAATCATCCTCGCATACGAACCCGTTTGGGCTATCGGTACAGGTAAAACTGCTACCGATGACCAGGCTCAGGAAATGCATCATTTCATTCGTTCGGTTGTTGAAGGCAAATATGGTAAAGAAGTTGCTGAAAATACCTCAATTCTCTATGGTGGGAGCTGCAAACCTTCAAACGCAAAAGCTTTGTTTGCAAAACCCGACGTAGATGGTGGGCTTATCGGTGGTGCTGCTCTTGAAGCAGAATCATTCATGGGTATTGTAACTGCGTTTTAATAGACAAGTTTCATCTAATAAATTAAAAACTGAGGTCCGATACCGCATTTTGTTCGGACCTCGGTTTTAAATCTTAAACGCCCCGATTTTTACGGACAATCAAATATTTTCAATGAAAATTTTACGCATCTTTGTTATTGTCGTTCTATCCTTGATGCTGTCTATTCAGGCTGTCTCGGCTCAGAATAATTGCAAAAATATAATCAATGAGATTGAACGTGATAGTATAATCACTATCTATCAATCGGCAAAACTGGCTAATCGTCTTTTTGTAGAACCTTCTTCTGAAGATGAGAAGGCTCAGACTTCGCGTAATGAATCAAGTTGGGAAGATGATGGTTCAGGCTCAAGCCAAAATATTGCCGGATTTCGTATTCAGGTTTTTTCTGATAACAATATCCGCACGGCTAAAGGTGAAGCTACTGCAAAATCAAAACATATTACCGAGGCTTTTCCACGCCTTCGTTCATACATAACATATGATGCCCCATATTGGCGTTTAAGAGTTGGCGATTTTCGTTCCCGTTCTGATGCTGAAGAAGTTGCAGAGGAAATCAAACGCCAGTTCCCGTCTTATAGTCGTGAAGTACTTGTTGTGCGCGACCGTATTAACTATTCGTTCTGAAACTCATGGACAAGATGCTAAATGAAAACGAGGCTATTGATGCTCTTTCGTTTCATTTCAAGGAAATCATAAAAATAATAGGAGAAGATCCCGATCGCGAAGGTCTTTTAAAGACTCCTGTCCGTGCGGCAAAGGCTTTTTATTATGCCACTCAAGGTTACCGTCAAAATCCTGCCGAAATTGTCTCTCAGGCTATTTTTGATTGTGACGGTTCAAAACTTGTTGTGGTTAAAGACATTGAGTTCTATTCTTTTTGTGAACATCATATCCTGCCATTCTTTGGTAAAATTTCAATTGGTTATATTCCGGGTAAAAAGATGGTTGGTCTCAGCAAGCTTGCCCGCTTGGTCAATGTGTATTGTCGACGTTTGCAAGTTCAAGAGCGACTGACAACCCAGGTATGTACTGAGCTGATGCGCGACCTTGATGCAAAAGGAGTTATGGTAAAATGTACGGCTCAACATCTTTGTATGAAAATGAGAGGAGTGGAAAAGCAAGATTCATTAACAACCACTCTTGATTATTGTGGCGAATTTGAAAACAATTCCTCACTTCGCACTGATTTTTTGAATGCTTTAAGAGATTAAAGTTTAATATATTAGTGTATGAAAAAGGGATTGAAAAATTTATGGATATTGCTCGCATTGGCATTTGTCATTTTCTTTGTTCTATCCATATTTGATATCCCTGAAATTTGTGGATATAAGCCAAAATCGTCAGAATTAGCTGATGTTATTTTTAAAGAACGTGAACATGACAGTGAAGAAACCGAAGACGATTTGGATGAAGAATATGCCGAAGCTGTAGTCACCGATACCGATACAATATCGGCTCCCAAATCGATATTCCCTGTTCCGGTAGATACTACGACTCAAACGATATTATTTATAGGTGATTCGATGCTCGATGGCTTGTCACCACGCCTTGCTGCCTATTCAAATCAGTCGGGTTTCCATCAATATTCGGTGATATGGTATAGCTCATCCACTGAAAAATGGTCAAAAGCCAAACGTGTAAAGGAATATATCGACAAAATTAATCCGACATTTATCTTTATATGTCTGGGTAGCAATGAATTGATGATTAAAGATATCATTGAGAAGCGTCAGCAGTTTGTCAGTGATATTATAGACCAGATAGGTGATATTCCTTACTTATGGATTGGACCTCCAAACTGGCGGGAAGATACAGGTATCAATCAACTTATAAAAAATAATGTTCCGGAAGGATGTTATTTTAAAAGTGACGGTATGAAATTTGAGCGTCGAAAAGATGGGGCGCATCCGACAGCGGCGAGTGCTTCCCTTTGGATGGACAGTATCATCAGATGGATGCCGGAACATTCAGTTCACCCGATAAGTTTTGAAATGCCTGAAAAGAAGACGGGAACTGCCGATCATATTTTTATTCATTCACCGTCAGAAGACTAATGATTCCTCAAATATCCGACATATTATATAATATTGCAGACTTATTGGCATATAATCCCGATAAGCCAATGTTGTTTTCGAGCGGATTATTTTGGGTTTTATTCTTAATTTTTATCCCAATTTATTCAAGTTTTAGGAGCAGTCGTCTGAAAATGACTTTGTTTGTCATTTTTTTCAGCCTGTTTTTCTATTATAAATCAAGTGGATGGTTCTTTTTGTTGTTAGTTTGCACATCACTCATTGACTGGTTGTTGTCGAGATTGATGGCAACTTTAAAAAAGAACGGGCAACGGAAGTTTGTGGCATTTGTTTCGATTGTAATCTCACTCTCGGTATTGGGTTATTTCAAATATGCCCACTTCTTCTTGTGGAATTGGAATGCAATGGTTGAAGGTAATTTTCAATTGCCTGACATTATTTTACCAGTCGGAATTTCGTTCTATACATTCCAGTCAATCAGTTATATAGTTGATGTTTATCGTGGTAGAGTTAAACCGACTGAATCATGGTGGGATTATCTGTTTTTCCTCTCTTTTTTTCCGTCGTTGGTTGCCGGACCAATTGTAAGAGCTGACTATTTCCTGCCACAAATCAGAGAGAATCGACAAGCTTCAACGCCCGAAGTTTATGCCGGACTTTGGTTAATAATAATTGGTGTAGTAAAAAAAGCGATTATTGCTGATTATATTTCACAATATAACGATTTAATATTTGATAGTCCCGGAAGTTATACAGGCTTTGAAGCATTGATGGGCGTTGTCGGATATACAATGCAGATATACTGTGATTTTTCGGGATATTCCGACATGGCAATCGGTATTGCTGCAATTATGGGTTTCAGGTTGCCCGAAAACTTTAATATGCCATATAAATCACAATCGTTAACCGAGTTTTGGAGACGCTGGCACATCTCTCTTTCAACGTGGTTGCGTGATTATCTTTATATACCCCTTGGCGGTAATAGAAAAGGAACATTCCGATTGTATCTCAACAACTTCCTTACAATGGCAATCGGAGGTTTATGGCATGGAGCCGCTTGGAAATTTGTTTTTTGGGGAGCTATGCATGGTGTCGGACTTATAGTTAACAAAATGTGTCGTCCATTCACATCACGTTTCGATGGTAAAGTATGGTTCTCGGTATTGTCGTGGGCAATCACATTGATATTTGTCTCTCTTTTATGGGTATTTTTCAGAGCGGCGTCATGGAGCGATTCATGGGTTATTATTGCCTCGATTTTTAAAGATTTTTCAGTTGACAGTATTTATCCGTTTATCCAAGCTCGTAATCTTTGGGTGACAATGATGGCAATAATTATTGTAACTCATTGTTTCTCTGAGGGATTATGCGACTTTTTCAGTGATGTTTTCGTAAAATCACCATGGCTGTTCAAATTAATTGTATTTATTGTAGTGGTTCAACTTGTCATTGAACTGCAGTCTGCCGAGGTTGCGCCCTTTATTTATTATCAATTTTAATCGGCTTTGGTTGCTCCGAGCGAGATAACCGATATTTTAGCAGTTGGAGCGGTGCGATGAATTGCTTCACAACATGTAACCATCGTTGACCCTGTCGTGATTACATCATCAATTAACGCAATATGTTGATTGGCAAGTAAATCACTGTTAGTGATGTCATAGATTCCTGCAACATTTTTCCAACGTTCATAAGCCGAGAATGCTGTTTGGGTAGAATGTGATTTTACAGCCCTCAGTACATTTACAACCGGGATAGATGTGATATCTGATATACCTTCGGCAACTTTTTCGGTTTGATTGTATCCGCGTTTCAATAATCTGGTATAGTGTACGGGTATCGGTACAAGCATTGTTATACCATCAAAAAAATTATCCGCTTCAAGTTCGCGGGCAAACATTCGCCCCAATTTTACACCGATATCAGGGCGGTTATTATATTTCATCAAATGTATTAATCGTGCATACGGACTTAATTTTACATAGTCAAACATTGAGGCGGCTTGTTCGATAGGGGTGTGGTTGAACAATCGCCGGTGAATAGGCGACATTGAACCTTTTCGATGATTGTATGTTCGTGGCATCGCTGCATTACATGCCGTACATAAAACACTTTCGCCGTCAACAAGCGATTGCCCGCATATTTCACATACTTCGGGATAGAGAACGCTTAGAACAGAACGGAGCCAAGGTTTTAGTAGACTAATCATTCTGTCCAAAATTTTGATGCGTTATTTTTTATTGCAGCCGATACAAGATTGCTCTCAAAACCGCGGGACAAGCCAAAACGATATAATTTTGTGCGTCCTTCAAACGTATTTCCCTCTTTAATTGTCCGGGCTTTAGCTTTCAACAGATTATCCAATATTTCTATGTAATTTTCTTGGTCAATTTGTTCAAGAGCATCAGCGATAAAGTCGCGGGGAATATTTCCAAGTGTTAGAGCCTGTTTGATTTTCAGCCGACCCCATTTTGAAAATTGATATTTATCGCGAGCATAAGCAATTGCATAGCGATGATCATCAATATAACGGCGGTCTATTAAAGAATCTACAATTTTATTAATTGTTTCAACAGACAGTCTCATATTTACAAGCTTTTTCTTGATTTCAAAAGATGAATGTTCACTTCTCGAACATAAATCTTCCATTTTGGCAAGAGCCTGCTCAGGAGTTACTTCTCTTTTTTTACCGAAAGCCATTTTTTAACGAGTTGCTATGATGAAACGATTATTACGCTGCATATCTCGCACTATGTCAACTGATCTCCACTGTTGGGACAACATGAATTTCTTTAAATCGTCGGCAAAAAGTGGGTTAATCTCAAAATATAGTGTTCCTCCCGGTTTAAGAGCTTCAACAGCATACGTCAATATCGGTTTGTAGAATTTTAAAGGATCATCGTCAGGCACAAACAATGCGATATCCGGTTCATGGTCAAGAACAACACTCGACATTTCTTTTGCTTCTCGACGGGCGATATATGGTGGATTGCTGACGATTATATCGTAAATCGGGCTTAAAGGTTGTTTAAGAGACAATATATCACCTTCTTTGAAATCAACGTTTGTACGAAGCAATTCATTATTAGACTTGGCTACATCAAGAGCCTTGTCGCTAATATCAATCGCATCAACTTGACTGAATGGCAAATTTCGTGCAAGAGCCACGGCAATACATCCCGATCCGGTTGCTATTTCAAATACTCTTAAATCTGATATGCCTTTATATTTATCTATAATTAAATCAACGAGTTCGGCAGTTTCCGGTCGAGGTATTAAAGTCGCCGGCGATACATTTATGATTAACCCGTAAAAATGAGCTTTACCAAAAATATATTGTACAGGTTCTCCTTCGATAACTCTGTTTACTGCCTGTTCAGTTTGTTGAATAACAAATTCCGATGCTTCGTCGTCTCCACGAACAAGAATATCGGTCATCGACCAACCTTTGATATTTTCAAAAATAATCAAAAGCGTCTGTGCCGCTTCTGATTCAGAATCAAGAAAGTTGGCAAGACGCTTTTTATGAGTATCAAAGAGTTGTTTAACTGTCAAGAGAGATTCGATATTAATTGATTAATCGTTAACGAGTCTCGTAATTCGGAATATCAACGAGCTTTATACCAAACTTCAGGGTAGAGTAGGGTGGTATTGACCCGCTACCACTCACTCCATAAGCTGCTTGATAAGGAATGATTACGTCAACGCTATCGCCAACGTGCATTTCCTGTAACGCAATTTGCCAGCCTGAAATAACTCCGGTAACTTTAGTGATGAAAAGACTGTCGGTGTTGACATATGATGAATCAAAAGGCGTTCCATCATAAAGCATACCTTTATATTTTACAGCGACAGTACTCGTCTCAAGCGGAACAAGATTACCGGCAGTTTCTTCGGTGTTGTTAAAGTAATGAATCAATACATATAAAGCGGAGTTCCAGCCTGGAACAATACGCTTATAATAGTTCTTGCCGTCAACTAAACGTGAAGCCTCTTTGTTGATGTAATCAACATTTTCTTCACGCCATTCCTTATATGTATCATTATCGTTATCGTCATCACACGCGATAAACGAGAATGTCAATGGAAGACATAGAATCCAAAATAAAATTTTTCTCATTAATCTGTCGTTTTTTAGAATTCCACTTTAGGAGCTTTGCTTGCTTCTGCATCAGCTTGGAACGGAACTTTTACACTGAATCCAAACATTCCTGCAAATATAGAGTTTGGAAATCTACGCACCTTTATATTATATTCTTTTACAGCGTCATTATAACGGCTACGTTCAGTTGAAATCCTATTTTCAGTCCCCTCAAGCTGTGTCATCAAATCGAGAAATGTTTTATCAGCTTTTAGTTCGGGATATGCTTCGTGAACAGCATTTACATATATTCCGAGCGCACTTTGCAATTTTTGTTGACGAGCCTGAAAATCAGCAATCTGTTGTTCGCTTACAGGAGCAGTTTGAGCTTCGGAAGTAACCGCTTGAGCTTCATTATAGGCGTTTGTCAAACCTGAACGAGCTTCGGCGAGTCCTGTATATGTTTCTTTCTCGTGTGTTGCATAACCTTTTACTGATGCAACAAGATTAGGAATAAGATCAAGGCGGCGTTGATATTGATTTTCAACTTGAGCCCATTTATTGTTAATCTCTTCATCCATTGTGACAAGATTGTTGTATGACGAACAACCTTTACCACATACAATGAAAATCAGAATAACAAAGACTGCTATAATGATATACGATTTTTTCATTTTAAATTCTATTGATTATGAGTGATTAAGCGAGTTTTCTCAATAATGATGTGAGTGATACTTCGTTGTGAATCAATTCGTGGAGGTCTTCGATTTTTACACGGCTCTGTTCCATTGAGTCACGATGACGGATAGTAACGGTGTTGTCTTCCAAAGTCTGGTGGTCAACTGTGATACAGAATGGAGTTCCGATAGCATCCTGACGGCGATAACGTTTACCGATAGAGTCTTTTTCGTCATATCGGGTTGCGAAATCAAATTTGAGAGAGTCAACAATCTGACGTGCTTTTTCGGGTAAGCCATCTTTTTTAACAAGAGGCATAACCGCACATTTTACCGGTGCAACCGGTGCCGGCAAGTGAAGAACTACACGGGTTTCACCATTCTCGAGAGCTTGTTCTTCGTATGATGAACATAGAACCGACAAGAACATACGGTCAACACCGATTGAAGTCTCGATTACATATGGAGTATAGCTTTCATTTTTCTCAGGGTCAAAATACTGGATTTTTTTACCTGAATATTTTTCATGCTGAGAAAGGTCAAAGTTTGTACGAGAGTGAATACCTTCAACTTCCTTGAATCCGAATGGCATTTCAAATTCAATGTCGGTAGCTGCATTAGCGTAGTGAGCGAGCTTTTCGTGATCGTGATAACGATATTTCTGGTCGCCCATGCCAAGAGCTTTGTGCCAGGCCAAGCGCACTTGTTTCCAATATTCAAACCATTTGAGTTCTTCGCCCGGTTTTACAAAGAATTGCATTTCCATTTGTTCAAACTCACGCATTCTGAAGATGAACTGACGGGCAACAATCTCATTTCTAAATGCTTTACCGATTTGAGCGATACCAAATGGCAGGCGCATACGACCGGTTTTCTGTACGTTTAGATAGTTGACAAAAATTCCCTGAGCGGTTTCGGGGCGAAGGTAAACAGTCATTGCGCCGTCGGCTGTAGAACCCATCTCAGTTTTAAACATCAGGTTGAACTGACGAACGTCGGTCCAGTTGCGTGTACCACTGATCGGGCAAACGATATCATTATCAATAATGATTTGTTTGAGTTCGTCAAGGTCGTTTGCATTCATAGCGTCGGAATAACGCTGATGAAGTGCATCACGTTTTGAGATATGTTCAGCGACACGAGCGTTAGTTTTGCAGAACATTTCGCGGTCAAATGATTCGCCGAAACGTTTTTCAGCTTTAGCAACCTCTTTTTCTATCTTTTCATCGATTTTTGCAATAGCATCCTCAATGAGAACATCGGCGCGATAGCGTTTTTTTGAATCGCGGTTATCAATCAATGGGTCATTGAAAGCATCAACGTGACCCGATGCTTTCCAGATTGTCGGGTGCATGAATATGGCAGAATCAATTCCAACGATGTTTTCATGAAGAAGTGTCATCGCGTCCCACCAGTAACGTTTAATATTATTTTTCAGCTCAACTCCGTTTTGACCATAGTCATAAACTGCTGCGAGACCGTCATAGATTTCACTTGATTGAAATACAAAACCGTATTCTTTGGCATGAGATACGATTTTTTTGAAAACATCTTCTTGTTGTGCCATATTTATATTACAAACTTTAACTTTAAAATTTAATTTGTGATTACTTCATCAATAGATGAGCAATCAAACAGAGCGCAAAGTTACGAACAATTTTACTTAACTAATGCAAAAATGAGAAAAGAATGACGTTAAAACGTAAAAATACACATATTTTAATATATTATACAGGTATTTTTACACACAATTTACGAATTGTGCCTTCTCCAATCAGGGGCGCATGTGCATCTCCCGGAAAAAATATAACAAATTGTCCCGGGAATATATCAAAATATATTTGAGGTTCATCATTAAAGAAAATAATGTCGTTACTTTCATCATAATCTTTATCTACAGATGTCAAAGCCTCTGTTGGAGACCAGCCAAAACGTTCAGGTGCTGAGATTGGTATGTGTATATCAATAAAACGTTTATGAGCTTCAAGCGGAGCCGCTTCGACTGCTCGTCCTTCAACCTCCTGACTGTTTATTTTTACAGCGTCATTTAAAACGGTAATACTTCCGGCTACAAATGGTGCCGATGCAATTTTACGGGCTTCATCGAGCGCAAATCTTACTAACGAACTGCGATCCAAGCCATTATACGGGTCTTTAAAAGTTCCTATAATCATAATTATAATTATCGCTTAATCAAAGAAATGGTAACGAGTTACGTTTCATTTGTTCTATCTTCTTGTTGCGCCAGCATTTACGACAAACGGCAATATATCGTTCATCACCACCTACCTCGACCTGTGCACCTTCTTCAACAAAGTCACCGTTAGAGTCGATACGTGCATTTACGATGGTTTTGTGTCCGCAAGTACATGTCGACTTGATTTCATCAATCGTATCGGCAATCTCAAAAAGTCGTCGTGAGCCTTCAAAAAGTCGTGATTTAAAATCGGTTCTGAGTCCATAGCAAATCACGTTACTTCCATAATCATCAACAATACGCGCGAGCTGATCAACTTGTTCCTCGGTCAAGAATTGAGCTTCATCAATTAGAAACCAGTTGATTATGGCTCCGTTTTTTTCAAACATTTCTTGAGCGAGTTGATATAGATCGGTATCGGTATAAATCCATTGACATTCACGCTCGATTCCGATGCGCGATCTGATCACATTTGATTTTTCACGGTTGTCGATAAACGGTTTCATACAGATATAACTCAGATTACGCTCCTCAAAGTTATAGGCGGTTGTCAGTAACAACGCAGTCTTTGCCGAGCCCATTGTGCCATATCTGAAATATAATTTGCCTTTTCGGTTCATTTATAAAGAATGATTAATGATTTTGAATACAAAGATAACAAAAAATTTATTACAATTATGTCATAAAACAGATTAATTTATTAACTTTGCACCGTGAAAAAGATAATAAAGATATTTAACATTATATTTTAATTGAGGACGCGCCCCCGGCTCCGCCGTGAGGGCGCGCGCTATTTCAGGTACAAAGATTGTTTAATTAAATTCTTATCAAGTATTATGTCAATGTTGAGATTCAAAGTTGTCGAAGAAGCTTTTGATCGTAAAGCTGTTCCTGTGGAAATTCCCGAAGAAAGACCTGAACAGTATTATGGTCGCTATGTGTTCAATCGTGCCAAAATGTACCAATATCTCCCTAAAAAAACTTATGAGGCGTTGGTAAATGCAATTGATAATAAACAACCGTTGTCCCGAGCTCTTGCCGACAGTGTCGCTGACGGTATGAAACGTTGGGCGATTGATAATGGAGCTCGACACTATACCCACTGGTTTCATCCTTTGACTGACGGTACTGCCGAAAAACATGATTCATTTATCGATCATGACGGTAAAGGTGGAGTGGTGGAAGAATTCTCGGGCAAACTGCTTGTTCAGCAAGAACCTGACGCTTCAAGTTTCCCCAACGGTGGTATCCGTAATACATTTGAAGCCCGTGGATATTCGGCATGGGATATTTCTTCTCCCGCATTTATTCTTGACAAAACTCTATGTATTCCAACAATTTTCATTTCATATACAGGTGAATCTCTCGACTATAAAACTCCGCTTTTGCGATCGCTTAATGCTGTTGACAAAGCAGGAACAGCGGTTGCTCGATTGTTTGACCCTAACGTAAAACATGTGATTTCATATCTGGGTTGGGAGCAGGAATATTTCCTTGTTGACGAAGCCCTCTACTCGGCACGTCCCGACCTGGCTTTGACAGGCCGTACTTTGATGGGTCACGAAAGTGCTAAGAACCAACAGCTTGAAGATCACTATTTTGGCGCTATTCCATCCCGCGTTGAAGCATTTATGCTTGATCTCGAAATCGAATGTCACAAACTTGGTATTCCCGCCAAAACACGTCATAACGAGGTTGCGCCAAACCAGTTTGAGCTTGCTCCTATTTATGAAGAAACCAACCTTGCCAATGACCATAACCTGCTTTTGATGTCAATAATGTCAGAGGTTGCTCGTCGTCATAATTTCCGCGTACTTCTGCACGAAAAACCTTTTGCAGGAATCAATGGATCTGGTAAACACAACAACTGGAGCCTCGGAACTGACACCGGTGTTCAGCTTTTCTCGCCCGGCAAAACTTCTGAAGCAAATCTTCAGTTCATTACATTCATCGCAAATGTAATGGCTGCCGTGCATAAACATAATGCACTCCTTAAAGCCTCGATTTCTTCGGCAACTAACGCTCATCGTCTCGGTGCCAATGAAGCTCCTCCGGCAATTATCTCTATTTTTACAGGTTCTCAGCTTGCTTCAATTCTCGATCAAATCGAAAACAGCTCTGACGCCGCTCTTGCCGACTTGACATCAAAAGAGGGGGTCACTCTCGGTCTTTCTCAGATTCCTGAGCTTATGATTGACAATACCGACCGTAACCGTACATCTCCGTTTGCCTTTACCGGTAACCGATTTGAGTTCCGTGCGGTTGGTTCGTCAGCCAACTGCGCTTCAGCAATGCTTGTACTTAATGCAGCCGTTGCCGACCAGTTGAACTCGTTCAAAGAGGCTGTTGATCGTCGTATGGCTTCAGGTCAGGAGAAACGTCAGGCAATTATTGAAGAGGTTAAGGATTTGATAATCAAGTCTAAAGCTATTCATTTTGACGGTAATGGATATAGCGATGAATGGAAAGAAGAAGCTGCTCGTCGAGGTCTCGACTGTGAAACTTCAATTCCCAAGATTTTTGACGCATATCTTAATCCTGAATCAATTGATATGTTCGGTCGCACAGGTGTACTTTCAAAAATCGAACTTGAAGCGCGCAATGAAGTCAAATGGGAAATGTACACTAAAAAAGTACAGATTGAGGCACGCGTTCTCGGCGACCTCGCAATCAATCATATTCTTCCTGTTGCCACACGTTATCAATCAATACTTGTTGATAACCTTGTGAAACTCAAGAGCTTGTTCCCCGATTCAAAACATGAGTCACTTCTGGCTGCCGACCTCTCGACAATCGAGAAAATCTCATATAATATGTCAATCATCAAAACAAAGGTTGATGAAATGGTTGAAGCTCGCAAAAAAGCTAATAAAATCACTTCAGAGCGAGAAAAAGCAATTGCATATCACGATACGGTTGTACCGGCAATTGATATAATCCGCCGCCATATTGACAAATTGGAACTGATGGTTGACAACGAAATGTGGCCGTTGCCCAAATATCGCGAACTCCTCTTTATTAGATAATATATTCCCGACTGATGGAGATTCTTAAACACGAATGTGGCGTAGCGATGATACGCCTTTTAAAACCACTTGAATATTATAAAGAAAAATATGGCTCATATAGTTATGCGCTCAACATATTGTATCTTCTTATGGAAAAGCAGCATAACCGCGGGCAGGAGGGTGCCGGAGTCGGTGTCGTAAAAATGCACGCCGAACCCGGAACCGAATATGTATTTCGCGAACGTGCCTTAGGGTCGAGTGCTATTACCAAGATTTTTGAATCAATTGGCTCTCAGCTGCACGGTTGTGAATCGCTTCCTGTTGATGTCGTTGAACGTGAGACCCCATTTATTGGTGAAATTTATATGGGGCACTTGCGATACAGCACGACCGGCAAAAGCGGAATTTCATACGTTCATCCGTTTTTGAGACGTAATAACTGGCGCTCGCGTAACTTGTTGATGTGCGGTAATTTCAATATGACAAATGTCGATGAAATTTTTCAGCATATTGTCAAGAAGGGACAACACCCTCGAATCTATAGTGACACTGTTGTTATTCTTGAGCAACTCGGATATGCGCTCGACAAAGAAAATCATAGAGTTTATCGCCAATTCAGAGATAAGCTTGATGATCCTGAACTTAATGTTGCCGTCGAGGATAATCTTGACATCAGACTGATGTTGGAATCAGCCTCTCCGATGTGGGACGGAGGTTTTGTCATGTGTGGCGCAACCGGCTCGGGCGATATGTTTGTGTTGCGCGATAGCAAGGGTATTCGTCCTGCATTCTATTATGTTGACGATGAAATTGTTGTCGTGGCGTCAGAACGTCCCGTCATTCAAACCGCACTCAATGTCCGTCGCTCTCAGGTTTGCGAGTTGACTCCCGGCAATGCGCTGATTGTAACCAAAAACGGTAAAATCAGTGATGTCAAGGTCTTGGGCGAAAAAGGTAATGCACGATGCTCGTTTGAACGCATCTATTTCTCACGAGGAAGTGATGCTGACATCTATAAAGAACGTAAAGCCCTGGGATTAAATCTCGTACCCGAAGTTTTGAAAGCATCGGGAAAAGATTTGTCAAAGGTTGTTTTATCATTTATACCCAATACAGCCGAGGTCGCTTTTATCGGAATGGTTGAAGGCTTTGAGAAACAGCTTGATGCATGGAAACGCGACAAGATTCTTGAATTACAGAGTAGGGGAGAGCTTGATTATGAAACCCTTACAAAAATTATGAAATTCAAGCTGAGAGTGGAAAAGGTTGCGATAAAAGACATCAAGCTCCGAACATTTATTGCCGAAGGAACTTCGCGAAATGACTTGGCAGCCCATGTCTATGATGTGACATACGGCTGTATTGAAAATGATGTTGATACGCTTGTCGTGATTGACGACAGTATTGTTAGAGGAACAACACTTAAACAGTCGATTATCAAAATATTAGACCGCCTGCATCCGCGTAAAATCGTCATTGTTTCATCAGCTCCTCAGGTTCGTTACCCCGATTATTACGGAATTGATATGTCGCGTATGGCTGAATTTATCGCTTTCAAGGCTGCTGTCAGTCTGTTAAAACAGTGCGGAATGTCAGATGTTTTAAGTCGAGTCTATAATGAAGCACTTGAACAGTTGCAACTACCGGATAATGAGCGTGTAAATGTCGTAAAGAAAATCTATGAGCCTTTCACAGCTAATGAAATTTCAGACGAGATAGCTCGACTTTTGACTCCTGAAAATACAAAAGCTGAAGTAGAAATTATCTATCAGAGTATTGAAGGTCTTCATAATGCAATTCCAAATCATCCCGGCGACTGGTATTTTACCGGCGATTATCCGACTCCCGGAGGTGTCAAACAAGTACTCAAAGCCTACATTAATTATTATGAAGGTCACGCCGATGCGCGATAATTTTTAACAGATTATTAAAAATTTAAGAATCATAATAGACCTTATGACTGAATAAATGATTAAATTTGCAGTCGGTTTATATGAAATATCAAAATTATATTAATAACAATGAGTGAAATAGCCCCCAAATATACCCCTTCTGATGTTGAAGGAAAGTGGTATGAATACTGGTTGAAACATAACCTTTTCAAATCTGTTCCCGATGCACGCGAACCATATACCATTGTAATTCCGCCACCAAACGTAACAGGAATTCTTCACATGGGTCACATGCTCAACAATACGATTCAGGATATTCTTGTTCGTCGCGCCCGTATGGAGGGTAAAAATGCGCTTTGGGCTCCCGGAACCGACCACGCTTCAATCGCTACCGAAACAAAGGTTATTAATAAACTTGCTCAGGAGGGTATTCGTAAAATCGACCTTACACGCGAGGAGTTTTTAAAACACGCGTGGGAATGGACCGACAAACATGGTGGCATCATTCTTAAGCAGTTACGTCGTCTCGGCGCATCTTGTGACTGGGATCGTACAGCGTTCACTATGGACGAGACCCGTTCAAAGAGCGTTTTAAAAGTATTCTGCGACCTTTATGACAAAGGTTTGATTTACCGTGACTTGCGTATGGTTAACTGGGATCCCAAAAACCGTACTGCAATCAGTGATGACGAAGTATTTTATGTAGAGGAGCAATCAAAACTCTACTATTTGAAATATTATGTCGCTGACGACGACATGACCGGAGCTACAGGCGAGGAAGGCGAGGTTATCCATGTTGACAGCAACGGTCGCCGCTATGCCGTTGTTGCTACAACCCGTCCCGAAACAATCATGGGCGACACCGCAATGTGTATCAATCCCAAAGACCCCAAGAACGCTTGGTTAAAGGGCAAAAAAGTGATTGTTCCTCTTGTAAACCGTGTTATTCCGGTAATCGAAGACCGTTATGTCGAGATTGATTTCGGTACAGGCTGTCTTAAAGTAACACCTGCCCACGATAAAAACGACTATATGCTCGGCAAAACCCACAACCTTGAAACCATCGACATTTTCAACGAAGATGCAACGGTCAATGAGGTTGCCGGAATGTATGTCGGAATGGATCGTTTCGAGGTCCGCGAGCAAATTGTCAAAGACCTTGAAGCTGCAGGATTGGTTGAGAAAATCGAGGACTATACAAATAAAGTTGGCTGTTCTGAGCGTACAAAAGTACCCATTGAACCGCGCCTGTCACTCCAGTGGTTTGTTAATATGCGTCACTTTGCCGATATTTCTCTCAAACCTGTAATGGATGACCTTATCAAGTTTGTTCCTGAAAAATATAAGACAACCTATCGTCTTTGGCTTGAAAATATTCAGGATTGGTGCATCAGCCGCCAGTTGTGGTGGGGGCATCGTATTCCCGCATATTTCTACGGACCGGTTGAAGATGACACCTTTGTTGTTGCCGAAACTCCCGAAGAAGCTCTTGAAAAAGCACGCAAAGCATCAGGCAATCAGTCAATGCAGATGAGCGACTTACGTCAGGATGAAGGTGCGCTCGACACGTGGTTCTCATCTTGGTTGTGGCCTATCACCCTTTTTGACGGCATCAATAACCCCGGCAACGAGGAAATCAAATACTACTATCCGACTGCTACTCTCGTAACCGGACCCGATATTATCTTCTTCTGGGTTGCCCGCATGATTATGGCAGGATATGAATATATCGGCGACAAACCGTTTAAAAACGTATATTTCACCGGTATTGTCCGCGATAAAATCGGTCGAAAGATGTCAAAACAGCTTGGCAATTCTCCCGACCCGATTGACCTTATCGACACATACGGAGCCGACGGTGTCCGCATGGGCATGATGCTCTCAGCACCTGCCGGTAACGATATCATGTTTGATGAAAAACTTTGTGAGCAAGGTCGTAATTTCTGTAACAAGATCTGGAATGCGTTCCGTCTTGTAAAAGGTTGGGAAGTTGAGGATAATGTCGCTCAACCCGAGACCTCGGCAATTGCTGTAAAATGGTTTGAATCAAAACTCGCTATCGCGCTTGCCGAAACAAACGATCTCTTTGAGAAATTCCGCATCAACGAAGCACTTCTCGTTGTCTATCGTCTTTTCTGGGACGAATTCTCGTCATGGTATCTCGAAATGGTAAAACCTGCCTACGGTAGCCCTATCGACAAGAAAACCTACGATGCTACAATCAGCTTCTTCGATGCGCTTCTGCGTATGCTTCATCCCTTCATGCCGTTCATCACCGAGGAACTTTGGCAGCATATCGCCGACCGCAAAGATGGCGAATCAATTATGTATGCGCCGATGCCCGAATCAAAAACTCCCGATATGACAATTATTGGTGACATTGATTTCGCAAAAGAGATCATCACCGGAATCCGTGCCGTTCGTGCTTCTAAAAACATCTCACCCAAAGAACAGCTCAAACTTGAGGTTATCAACGCTCCCGTTCCTGCAATGGATGCTGTTATCAAAAAGCTCGGGAATGTCTCAGAAATCGTTAGCGTTACAGAAAAAGACCCGGCAGCCGCATCTTTTATGGTAGGCACAACCGAATTTGAAATTCCGTTGATGAACAACATCGATGTTGAGGGCGAAATCGCCCGTCTCACCAAAGACCTCGAATATCAGGAAGGATTCCTTGCCTCGGTAATGAAAAAGCTCTCTAACGAACGTTTTGTCAACAATGCACCTGCTCAGGTCATTGAAACCGAACGCCGCAAACAAGCCGACGCCGAGACCAAAATCAAAGCCCTCAAAGAATCCCTCCAAGCCCTCAAGAAGTAGTAATTACATGCCTCCGGCATGTTATATAAAAATGAGTCAACGGAATTGACGATGTAATGTCAGTAGGGATGCTCCCCGGAGCATCCGCCATCCTATGAACGAGAGCGTTGGTCGAAGACCAACAACCCCGTATAACTCAGTCATGGCTTGTCAGAGCCTTGGCTGAGAAAGCAGGAACCCGCACCCATCGCATCGTCGACGACGATGAACCCGACGTATGAGTAATAAAAAAGTCATGACAGATTTCTCTGCCATGACTTTTTTATGTTGATTTCAATTTATGATTAATTCAATGACACTAAGGTTGAGAATTTATATACCGGGGCATTGTCGTTGGTGACGGCATTGCCGGTCATCAGGTCGAAGGCGATTTTGACTTCGTGGCTGTCGGCTGGATTAATGCCTGAATAAATCATTTTGCCGTCGGCATATTCTGACTCCTTGCAATATGACGGAATCTCTTCATTAAACTTGACGAAGCCGGTTTCAAGTGTTTTGATATCAATCCACCAAGCTCCAACGTTTTCGTCAATTGTAGTTACAACCCAATAGCGATTGTTGTAGTTTGCCGTCTTGTCAAATTTTATCAAATCCGGTGTTTCGGTAACCCATTTCCATGTCTTGGTTTCAGGGTTAAGGGCGGTAATCCAATACTTACTTTTACTACCAGTATATCCCGAAGTTAGGATATATTCATCAGTTGTCATTACCGATTCAAGCTCATATCCTTTATCGCTACCGATATCATTTTTGATATTAATAGTTTCAGAATCATCGATTTTCGCGCTACCTGGAGTGTCACCGATCGAAATCTTATTGCAAATTCCTAACTCAACAAATGGATAGTTTGAAAGTGAAGTTCTATCATCATTCAACTCAAGTCTTGGTCTTAACCCACAAACTGAATAGAATTGTCCGCGAAAATCTACAATACATGGGGCGGTGTTGATATCCTCGACTTCAAGTCCTTCAACAATATCACTATAATCCATTGTAATGGGATAGTCTTCTTCGTCCCATTTAACTTCCTGAAATCCGGAGTTTTGCCATGCAAAAGTACCACGCCACCAATATGAACTGGGACTGTTCACCGGACCAAAAATTACACCTTTAGAATCCACGGCAAAAGGTGCTTGGATTTCTACATTAGCAGTAACTTGCTCTACGGTTGCCGGCTCAGTTTTTAAATTCAGTTTGTAGATTTCTTTAGTATTATAATAAGTCCCATTAACATAATTCAATGTACCGTAATACAATGTACCGTCATCAGCTTGGTAAAATGACCTTTCCTTGGTGTAGCCATAAAACTTGACTCCGGTATCATCGTAATCAAGGCTCCACATTTTGCCGTCTGATTTTCTAACCAAAATTTCTCTTGGCAAGCCCCAAATATATCCACCTTTCTTATCAACAAAATTGCAGTGGCTAAAGAAAAGATAATCGGTACCGGCATTATATATATCGGCACTTTTCATCTTAACTTCGTCTTGATGTTGAGTTTGATTGCCATATTCATCTTCTGTAAAATATACAGCAACGGCAGAGATATTACCATTAGCGTCGATTTTATAAAGCCCGGATGAAAGTGCCTCACCGCGGGAAGTAACACTTTCATCAATAAATCCGACAGATTTTGCTCCGGCAATATCCATCATTGACGGTCTCATCTTGTCGTAGTCTGGACCAGAATCTTTGTCACAACTTTGCAAGGCTACCATTCCTATGATAATAGCCATGCATTTAAAAAATTTTTTGACCATTTTGAATCTTTTAAATTTTTTAATTAATTATTTCTTCTGTTTTACTGATTATTTCTTTTGTCAAGAGTTCCTCATTTTTGTCCATTTCCGCTTTATCCGCGCCTTTTTTAAGAGTAAACCAGAACAAGGTTTTTCCTTCTACAAGATCTTCAAATACTTCATTGTAATGACAACCTTTGGTTACGGCCATCACAAGTACATCACAATCCCATTTTTTTGCAAGTTCGATTGCGGCAATAAGATAGCTCTTATCATCTCCTGCCGAATAAATTGCAATTTTCGAGCCATTCAACGATAAGACAGATTCGATGTCTCCAAAACCATTGATTAATTCCAGATAGTCGGTAGTAGCACCTAAATCTTTCAAATACATGTACAAGCTACAGCAAGCTGTACTTTTCCCGGAGTTCTTTTCTCCATAAACTGATAATATTGTCATAAATTTCTTTTGCCTCGGTCTTCCCCTCGTTGGCGTTTTTTTAAACGAAAAAAGCTCTAAGTTT
>CAMWIM010000047.1 GCA_947174335.1 uncultured Porphyromonadaceae bacterium
CAGAACAATCTTAACCAGATTGCTCACCATCTGAACATTACAAAAGAATCCGACCAATGGGCTATTGAGGCTATACGCTTCATCGCCGAAGAAGTCAAAAAAGCAAAAACCATCTTAACCGTAAATAAATATGAGCAATCTATTTGATAACGTACCATCTACTGCCGAGGTACCGGAAACAGTTGATAAGAAAACAATAACCGCACTGACCGCACTAGTCGAAAGATTTGAGGCTGCAATAAGCCGAGAGGAAACTGTAGCCAAGAATCAGGAAGAACTTGCCGGAGTGATGTTTGAGACCTTTCTTGACGATGATGGCTCGATAAAAGACATCGCTCACTCTGCGGAGATAATCTCTGCCATTCGCCAAAACCAATCGGCTATGGACAGATGCTGCGAACGCATCGAAAAAGCTCAACGAGAAATACCATCAAGCATTGAGGCACACCTATGCGATGAAGACCGCAACCACCTTGATACTAATTTCATTAGGTTGAAAAATTTGATCAAGCTCAATCTCCCTATAGTCATAGGTATCGGCGCACTTGTCGGCATCTGCCTGATGGGGAGCATCATGGTCTGTAACTCTGCTGCAAACAAAAGACACAAGTACGAGCAACGCATCACAGAACTTGATCGGTGGCATCAAGAAAATGCCGAGGCAATCTCCTTCGGACAATTCTACCGTGAAAACTACCCCAAGAAGTACCGCGAATGGCAAACCGGACGCTGGCAACAAGACATCGCCTACCGCGACTCCCTCATCCGCGCCCACTCCCTCGAACACCTGAAACGCCTCCACGAAGAGAAATAGTAGTCATTTTATCCTGAAAATCCGACAAGAACCATCCTTCTTGTCGGAATTTCTATGTTATTGAGCATAAACCTTTGGTCACAAACTATAAGTTTATTAACTTTGCGTTCAAATTTAATAAATCAATCAATGGAGACAAAAATAGAACGTCAAAAACTAAATAGAATAAAAGCAGTATTAGCGGAAACAGGACACACCGGTAAATGGCTTGCCGAACAGCTCGGCAAAGACCCAGTCACCGTATCCAAATGGTGTACAAATACCTCGCAGCCCGATTTGTATACTTTGAATCAAATTTCTCGAATCCTAAGAGTTGATTCTCGGGAGCTTTTAACATCAAACCCATATTAAATAGAATATCTGTTTTTCATATATGGCAATTTTCAAAAATATATATCAAATGCTTAAAGCCTCTGATGAGGATATTTGTGCATTTTTTGATGAAACAATATTCGAAGGAGTGTTCTCGAAAGAAATAAGGAGTAATTACACCGATTCCTTTAAAGGACATATTCACTCGATTAAGGTCAATGGAGTTTCGACTAATGTAATCGGAACATATGTCAATGTGCCTATTTCTGCAAATGATATTCCTGAAGGACCATGTACGTTTAAATGTCGGTTAAAAGAAAATGTGAGGAAATCACCTTCACAAATAAATTTTTATCTTGCTCCGAGAACACTCAGGGTAAATAATAAAAATTTCAGATACAGATATAATTCAAAAATTGAGGAGGCCAAGAATTCCAGTCATAATCAAGGTTCAATTGAATTTTCTCCTGAAGAAGAATCCATATCTAATGATTGGCAATTAGGAAAGTCCAAACGTTTCATCGGTCTTTTCGAGCAAAATGTCGCCAAGACCGGCTATATCATTTCTGATATTCGTAGACCTGAAGATTTTACGAAGGTTGATAATAAGCTAACTATCGAAGTGGATAATAGATATGTCCACATACCGAAAAATAATGCATACTATTCTTTTCAATGGTTATTGTTAGAATATGATCCCGAACGACCGAAATTCGGGGTACAACGATGGGGTGGTTTTTATCCAATCAAAGAGAGGAACGTCGTTGAGATGCTTCACAATCAAATAATGGCTTATCCACCTGGGGCTGCTGAAAAAGCAGTTAAGACAATAGATATATTGAGAAACCAATTGACGGCAAGTGGCAAGGAGATTTTCATTTATGAACTTCTCCAAAATGCTAATGATTATCCCTTAGTTATAGATGGTAAAAAGCAAATGGTGGATGTAGAGTTCCATATAACTCGTGACCATCTTTTCTTTCTTCACTCAGGTCGAATGTTCAATGAACGAAATGTTGCAGCTATATGCGACTTTAACGACAGAGAGAAAACTGCTAATTCTGAAGCAATCGGTTATAAGGGTATTGGCTTTAAGACGGTATTTGCTTATAACAACTATGTTTATCTGCAGAGTGGTGCATATAGTTTTCGATTCGATTGGGAAGAAAACAAACATAGAAAAAATACCCCATGGCAAATTCTACCTATTCCCACAAAATATTCAGAATTAGCTCCGGACATCAAGTTTATACTTTCGAATGCGCATAGTGATTTCAGGGTTCGATTTGCTATGCGCCCCACAGAAAAGGACACTTTAAGGGTGGCGGAATCAAACTATGTAGAACTCTTTCAGAAAACATTTGATTCTGAAAGGGTAATTCTCTTCATACCTCATATCGACTCTGTTAAAGTCTTCTTTCATGATCATAACATACCAGATATTTATCGTACTCGTTCTTCGAGAAACTGGTGTGTTTCAGAAGATAAGAAATATATCGGAGATATTCCTGAGAATATTACCGCTGAGCTTAACCGAAGAATTGATAAGCAAGATGGTAAAATTCCAGAGAAATATCTTGACTTCAAGAAAACTTCAATAGGATTTGCATGCAAAAAAAACGGACGTTATCTTGAGCCTGTAGAAGATAGCTGTTTATATTGTTATCTTCCGGCAAAAAAAGCCCAGTGGGGCTTAGGCTTTCTCCTTAACACCGATATGATTCCAATCGGTACGCGTGAGAATGTTGAACCCAAAGAGAAAGTCAATCATATCATTTCCAAAATTGCAGGTCAACAATTCTTCCATTGGATACAAGACCTAATGAAATCTGGTGAATATGATTATGATTCCATATTAGGTCTTATACCTGACTTTGAAAAACTTATTGAAAATACATTTGATGAAGACATTATTGATTTCCTTAATGAGTTCAAGGAGGGTTTTGAACAAGAACTTCTTGGTGAAAACGGCGAAATAATACCCATCCTCAACGAAGATGGAGATATAGACTTCGTCAAAGTAGATGAGGTTAATTATGACACCTTAGGTATTACCTGTAGTAATATTATTTCTGACGAAGACCTATTGAGAGTCATAGAGTGGAGTGATTACTTTGTGCATCCCGACCTACGTGACTTCGATAAGAAGTCACTCAAAACTAACATTTCGCGCATCCTTGATGTGTACGTTGGAGAAGGTTACACCTTTAATAATGATGATGTTTTAGGCCACTGCGAGAATGAAGAATTTCAATCTTGGCTCAAAGAGGAATCAAACTGCAATAATTTTCTTGCATTCCTTTTAGAGAAAGATCTTCTTGTTAAATACAAGTCTAAGTCTATCTTTCCCGAAGACAACGGAGAATTATCGGCAGCCGAAGATATCTATGAACACATAGATGAATATTTACCATATTTAAAAGCTTTTGACGAATTCTTGCCAAGATTAGCTACAGAGACCCATGAAATTCTGAGCAATTTCATCCAATGGGCAGATGTTAGTAGCTCAATCTTCCAAGAGTTTGATGCCGACAATTTTGTAGATGATGTATTGCTTGATAGTGACAATATTGACCGAACCAAAGAAATTCTGAGCGACATAGAATCATCGGTTTTGTTCTATGACTTCCTTGCCAAGCATGTCGGTTTTGCTGAGAGATATAAAGATCTTCCTTTTATCTCTCATAAGGGTACGCCGATAGAAGACTTTAATGGAGTTGTATATTTTCCTAATTCTGAAGCGGAAGCCCTAATTGAGGAAGAGTGGATTGACCCAAGTTGGTTCAGTATTTTATCCTCCAAATATACAGATAACGCAAGAGTATACTTTAAAGAGAACTTTGATGTATTGGATTTTTCACTGAAGGGTTTTGTTAATAATATCCTTAATACAGACGAGGCTCGTGAATACTTGGCTGGAAATGAAGAGTCTCATCCATCATTTGTTCGCTACAGCTATAAGCATCAAGATCTTTTCGGAAAGCATTCCCTTAAAGACTTTGCGTTGCTAGCAACAAACAAAGATGGAGAGACTGAATTTATCTTAACAGAAGATTTAATCTATTTCAACGAAAACAACATCTCTGGAGCGCAAGCTCACGGTTGGATTCAGTCTGGTTGGTTCTATTCGTTAAGTGAAACCTACCTAATTGACGAGGTTGAGGACCCAGAAAATTTTAAGGAGTTCTTATCATTTGCTTTTGGAGTAAGAGCCTTCACGTTAGATGTGTTTATCAAAGATGTTGTATTGCCGAAAGCACAACAGATTTGTGACAACATTGGTGGCACCGACTCCAATGCTGATACTGACGAAAGTATTGAAGTCCTCCAGTTCCTCGGTGAGAACCATAAAGCTATCTCTGAACTTGATGGCTTTTCAAAATTCTCATCCATACACCTTTATCGCTATGATAAATGGGGTGCTATAAAAGATAGGGAAATCCCTGTTTTCCTTTACGATGAAGATTTGGAATTTCTTATAAATGAAGAATGGACACCGGGGGATTTTGCATATATGCTTGAAGAAAGATATAATGAGGAAATTTTTAATAAATATCCCGCACTCAAAAAATATCTTTCCATTAAGACTTATTCTTTTGAAGAAGTTAAAAAAGAATTTGTTAAGTCTCAAAGTATTGCTGAATTGGCAAACTATGCAAATGAAAAAGAGAAAAATCTGTCAATTCATAGATTTTTCTATAATCATGCAGACGAGCTTCTCGCAAAGGACTATAAAGAACTCGCAAAAATTCCATTGCTCGTTACCGGAAGTGATGATGAAGTAGCTCTTGTGTCAGATATAGTTTATATGCCTGACTACTTTATGCCTCTAGGCAAAGGTATCGAATCGATTGTAAATAAATACGTCGATGCTATATTTGTTTCTTCTGAATATGCGCAAAAAGAAGAACTTCTTGAAAAAGAAGCAATCAGCACTATCAAAAGATGGAATTCATACCTTTCTTCGTTAGGCGTGCTAACAAAAATTCAAGATCTGGTAATTAACAGTGTATTGCCAAATCTTGCAGATACAAAGGATGACAACATCCTAACATTACTCGGGGATTATTATGATGATATTCACAAAGAGGAAGAATGGAATAAGCATCTTCAAGAATTAAAGAAACTATGTGTTCGCTCCGGAGATATATTTATTCCTATTTCTGAAGCTGTTTTTATCGATAGTACAGCCTCAGAGCCATTTCCATCAATAGCTATCCCAAATCAGATAGCACCTTCATATTCCCGGTTAAAAGGGAATTCCGCTAAATTACTTTCTGAGATAATTGATGCGACCACATGCAAACGCATCGAGGATTTGGATAGCTGGCGAAAGGCAAAACTCGATAGGTACGTTTCGTTGCAATCGACTAATCCAGCGATAGCAATAGAAGTAAACATTTCTCTAATATCCGAAATTGTAAGAACTTACTCGGATAAGAGCGACCTATACAAGCCATATATAAAACAGCTTAAATTACTCAATAGCAGTAAACAGCTTTGCAATCCCTCTGAATTGACTGAGGGAAGTGCTTATAATCCGGTATGTGATTTCCTAAAGTTTGGATTTAATCTCAACTACATATCCGATGACTATATCACTTCAGATATAAATCTACAATCGTTAAAGAACTTCCTGCGAGACTTAAAGGTCGTTTATGCATTTAAGAGCAACCACCTGCAACTACTCTCGGAGAACTATACTTTTGCTGAATATTTTTGGACAGAATATGTGACGAAAGCTCAAAACTTTGAACACATAAAAACTTTTGTCGATGACCTAAATAAATATGCCATTATACCAGCAGCTCAACCCGGCTTAATGAAAAAGCCATCAGAGTTGTACGCATGGTATTTGATAGATAAGTATGTAAAGGGGAAAATAGGCAATTCAGATGCCTTTACTCCTTTAGAAACCTTGTTCTCCAATGGCAAAGTAAAAAGTGAAATCTTAGAAAAGCTCCACTTTGGGACTTCGCTTAATCCGAACCATTGTTTAGAGGCGCTCTTGACATGTACTAACAAGGATGATCGTAAAGACATCTTACGTTGGTTGACGGATAAGAAGAATGTCGTAAATCGAGCTAATGCATTAGAACTATACAACAGAGAGGACTTTAGGTGGCAAACAGGTAAAGGAGATAGAAATCGTCGTGCCCTTAAAGAATTACTCGTTTTGGATTTTAATGATTTCCCGACGAGACAACTTTTCGGTAAAAGCAATTTCGTCTTATCGTGGACTCATTTTAATACTACGGATATTTTTGAAGCCTTCTGTTACATATTCGGTATTACCCCGATATCAATATCAAAAGACTTCAAGCAAAGCTTTATGCCGCAGCCGGAAACCTATGATTATAAAACAGCATCAAATGCCATTAAGAGCACGCTAAAGCTTCCTCTTTTAATACTTGCGGCATCGATATATCCTGACAGTTGGCTTGAAAAATATCAAGAATTCTGCGAAATAATTGAGGCGTTTGACTTTATCAAATGCGAATCAATCTCTATAGAATACAAAGATGTACTTTCCAATACCAACATACATTACCACAGAGATAGTGTGAAGAACCGCATATATTTTGTGGAAGACCTCAAAACCAATCGTGTGTTCCAAAAATTTGTCGAGGATATTTACGAACTACTGGAACTGGAGGGCGATAAAAATCAAACAGAAGAAATTTTTGATACCACTGAATGGTCGCTTTTAGTGGATGAGTTAATTGATGAAGACATTAAACGTGACGAAGAGTTTAGGTCAATTTGCAAGGATTTATCTTTGATGGTAGTAGTTGATGAGCAAATTGAAGAGGAACCAGACGAAGTAGTAATCACGCCACCTTCATTTGGACAATCAACTACTGACGAACTTCAAGATGATACGGGCTCTGAAGATGTCGATGTTTCTAACATAGAATATGGCGACAAGGATGATTTAGCGGAAGAAATTTGTAGTGATTCACCTCAAACTGAAGTGAACGATGGAACTCCAACTGATCATCCAGTAGTAGCTGATGATGAACCCGAAGTTGAACAAGGCGACGCTCCTGATTCCGAATTGCGGTCGGACAGTTCAGCTGTTTCGGATATGTCAATCTCAGATAGACCTACTGACAAAACTCCTAAGAAGTCTACAACCCCACCACAGAAGACTAATGAGCCTTCTTATATAGGAGACGACCATGCCCAGGAAAAATTTGATAAGGCTTCGACACCGCAGCGTAGACGTCCCTTAGATTACGAGGACTGGCGTCCTAAACGTAGGGAAACACATGATATCGAACACTATAATCCTGACAAACAGAAACCTCGGAATGTCGTAGACTGGAAAAAAGACATTCCACAGGCCGAATTAGGTGTTGCAGATGTCACAGAAGAGGAGGCAAGTGCTATAACCAATCTTATTGGTGGCTCTAAGTCTCTCAATGAAATCATAGATGAGCATCTTGTGGCGCGTTATCGCATGTACCATGCATTAAAAGAGAAAGGATATACACCGACCGAAGGCCTTTCTGAATTCTTACGAAACAAGAAAAACGATAACACGGGTGTACAGACCAACAACGGTTATATACACACCCGAAGTGCTAAGGGGGGTATTCTATTCTTATCCGGCATTCTGTGGCGCGAACTTGTCCACAATGGAGGTCGGATATGCATGTACTACGGGAATAAAGCTTATGATTTTGAGATAATTGACTCAGTTGAAAAGCTTATAAGCTTTGTTGGACGAGATAATATTATTATTCAAGTCTCCGGAGAGAATAAAGAAAATATCATTAACTCAATTTTCTCTGGACAAGTTGATTCAACCAATGCACATATTCTTATACGCATCAAAAGCAATTCTCGATACAATAGTATGTTCGAGACCACTTATAATGCGGATGATGATAATGACTTTTCAATTTCTTAATTTATGCGAGAGACGACTATACAAGAACACGCTCGATTCTTTGAGGATCAAGTAAAGATAATGGAGGACGAGTACCGTTCGTACTATAATGCCCCATTATCACAACTGTTCCAATCTGAAGAAGCATATTTTGGCACCATAGTTGGCGTTAATGAGAAGAATGGCCATATAATTGTAAAGTTTAAGAAGAACTTATGTCCACGCTTGAAGTTCCCAATGAACTTTGTAGTTCTTCGTTCAAAAGTTTGGCAAGCGCTTGGAAACGATATTAATAACTGGTCCTGTACCTGCCGAGATTTTTTCGAGACTAAGGAATTCCATACTGTATACTCTGAAATCAAACCCTTATATTTTCTTAAAAGAGAAGACAAAAACTACGATTATGTAGGTTGCGGATCTGTAAATATTGAGCTCTTTAATAGTATCTGTAAGGCGCTTGATTCAGGCATGACAATTTGGATTGTCATGTATAAACCGTTCCCTCCGACCCAATATATGCTCAATTTGCGCAACTATTCCGAATGGAATACCAATGATGATAGTTTGCTATTAAAGCCCACTGTTCAATATGATTATTGGAAACCTCAGGAATTGTCCACTAATGATAATATTGCACAGGTCGTCAAGTCTCGATTAGATGAGAAAGGTACTTGCTTGCTTCAAGGTCCTCCCGGAACAGGTAAGAGTTACACGATTGCAGAGATTGTTGCGTCGTATTTAAGCGAAGGTAAAACTGTATGCGTTTCAACTATGAGCAATAAAGGTCTTACAGAACTTATTGCGCAACCACCTTTGGCTGAATTTCTTTCAGATGGTAAGATAAAAAAAACAATGCTTACATCTGAAGAGAGCAAGTCAATTCCTGGAATTCGTCTCGCAGGAAAGGAATTACTTGCTGCAAGTGGTGAGTTACTATGTACCACTTACTATATTTTGTCAGGGAAATATAGTAGAGTAGACTTTGCTCCCAAAACTCCAATATTTGATCTAATGGTAATTGAAGAGGCTTCTCAGGCATTTTTGACTACCATTGCGGCATTCCGTAAATTAGGAACAAAGTGTTTAATTGTAGGCGATCCCATGCAGCTACCACCAATTATTCTGCAAGAGAATAAATCTGACTACCAGACATGGGATTTACCATCTCTTGCTAATGGCCTAACTACTGTTGCTTTAGGTGATAGTGAGATAGATAGTTTCAGAATCACCACAACATATCGACTGACACCGGTTGCTGCTGAGTTGACAGGAGTATTCTATTCCAATAACTTAAAGTCTGTTCAAAAAGATCCAGTACTTTTTGAGAATATGAATACTCCATGTTTCTTTCCAAAAACAGGAGGCACTTTAGTATATACAACAAGTTCTGCTTCTGATGCTATATGTTCTGAAAAAGCACTGAGCGTTATGCATTGCATTGTTGATGATATCCTATCAAAATATCCCCAGCGCTCCATAGCAATTATTTCCCCTTTTAGGGATAGTGTAAAACGAATTCAGAAAGAGTTTAATATTGAACGCGAAGAGTGTGATATTACCGTAGACACGGTCGATAGAATACAAGGAATGACAGTTGACTACGCAATTTTCTACTTGCCTCAACAAAATATAAGTTTTGCATTGACTCAAAACCGCTTTAATGTTGCTACAAGTAGATCTCGGAGTACGACTTTGATAATTTCTGATTTACCGTTAGTAGGATTTCGAACTATCTCAAAAAAAATCAGCCAATATTTAAGCCAGTGTACGTATATAGATAACCATATTAAACCAGTCTCTACGTCTTTAGGTCAGAATGTCACACAAGAAAAAACCTCATATACACAAATTTCTGGGGTCAAGGTTGTAGGGAAAATAGATCTTTCTCAGTTTGAAAGGAAGAAGGTCGAGATACAACCAACAAAGAAGAATTACTACATCATAGATACAAATGTTTTTATCAATTATCCTGAAATATTGAGTAAGATTGATGCTCAATATCCCGTCATATTGTCGGCTAAAGTGATTGATGAACTGGATAAGATGAAGATAAGATCGGAGCAGGAGAAAAAGAATGCAGAGACGGCACTTCGATTGCTTAATCGTGAGAGTAGCCGAAAGATTATTTTTGAGACAGCTGACGCGTCTCTGCTGCCAGCAGACTACGATAGGCGTTCTCCCGATAATTTGATTCTATCGGTTGCTCTCAAATATAAAGATGAGAATCCAATTATGTTGACTTCTGACAATGGTCTGCAATTGAAATGTAAAGCTTTAGGAATTACCACAATCTCCCTCAAAGTCTTCCTCAAACAATTAAAGCATTAAAATCATGAGCTATAAAAAAGATGATTCTGCGAAGAAATCTGTCCGCATAATAGAGCTATCAGCTAAGGATGCACTTGATACCTTAATGAGCAACGATTTCTATTGCACTACTGAGCTGCCAGAATATTTTGATTTTTCGGGAGTGTTGAGATATGCAGCTGCTAACATAAGCAACAAATCTCTTGATGAATGTGTGAGAGGTGATTGTATGCCGGAATCTGTAAATGGAGTCAATCTTGATGTCATTACAAATAAGGATGGACGATATGCAGTCCGTCCGCTTACTCTTGCCAATCCTTTCCTATATTATATGCTCGCCCGTGATTTGTGTAACGAAAATACATGGAGTAGGATTAAGGAGTGCTTCAAGCTATACACGCATGAGCATATAACTGCTTGTGCAATTCCGATTGTTAAAGTTGATGACAAGCCGGAGCCATTCAAAGGTGCTACATCAATACTTAATTGGTGGAATTCGATGGAGCAGCGTTCAATCGAACTATCATTGAAGTATCGATATATGTTCATAACTGACATAACGAATTGCTTTGGTCAAATAAATCCCGAATCCATTGGATGGGCTTTGGCGAGAAAAGGCACTCCCCATGAAACAACCGAGAATATAGAGCTTGCATTCCTCATACAGCGTTATCTTAGAGCAATGCAGGAGGGAAAGAATATTGGTATTCCGCAAGGCAGCTCTCTTTTCTCATTGATAGCTGAGATTATTCTTGGGTATACCGATATGCTTCTTGCCCAGGAAATAGCCAATGAACAAGAAGCTGGCAACTTGCCAAAAGACTTGGAATACGAAATTCTAAGGTATGTCGATGACTATCGTATATTCTGCAACGATCGTGATGCATTGGATAAAATATCATATATCCTCCAGCATATACTTGAACGGTTCAATTTCCGCATGAACTCATCCAAGACACGCACTTCAAGTGAACTGATTACCGATTCTATCAAGCCGGACAAAGCATACTATATCTTCAATACTCCAATTGAAAGCAAGCAGACATATAAAGATGAGGATGGTCATGAGAGGAAAGAGAGAGGCTATGACTTCGACGGCTTCCAGAAACATCTTTTGTTTATTTATGAGTTTTCAAAACGTTTTCCAAACTCGGGTCAACTCGTTAGCCAACTTGAGGCGTTCAGCAAACGAGTCGAAGATCAGTTAGCTACAAAAACTGTTACTTACGAGGAGGAATCTATTGATCTGGAATCCGGAGAAACGACCAAAGAAAGCAAAACCATAGAACGAAAAGGACATCTATGGGAAAATATATCAGCTATGGTGGCTATTTCTGTAGAGATAGCGACCAATAATCTTCGTGCCGCAAATAACGCGTTGAAAATCGCAAGTCAACTATTAGCCGATATGCGAAAAGAAGATGTTGAAAAAAAGAAAGAGATTATAGATTTGATTTATAAGAAACTCATCCGTATTCCCAACTCTGCATTTCTTCAGGTATGGCTTCAGAATATAACCCATACTACTGATGACTGGTCTACTAAGAAAATCTACGATATGCCACTTTGCAAAGTCGTTGCAGAGCAGCCTGTATCTCTTTGGAATAACGAGTGGCTGAATCCTAAAATAGTATCTGACTTTCCTCAGGATAGTATTGTGGACAGAGAGATATTGGCTAAGACGGGTCAGGTCATCACATTCAAGGCTAAACGCCAATATGATGAGATGGGATATTAAACAATGACAATTATATTCCATAAAATAAATGAAAAATTATGGCACTACCGATAAATGTTGAGGATCTGCTTAGGCAGAGGAAAGTTGAATCCAATAGGATTGAGTTTAAGAAGGGGTGGAATCCTGATAGGATCTACCGCTCTATCTGTGCGTTTGCCAATGACTTCGACAATATCGGTGGTGGATATATCCTTGTTGGTGTTGAGGAGGAGAACGGGGTCGCAAAACGTCCGGTGTGCGGTATACCGACTGAACAGATTGATACTATCTTGAAAGAGATCACCAATCTCAACAACAAGATTAATCCATACTATCTACCTCGCACTGAACCAGTGGAAGTAGACGGTAAGGATATTATCGTCATCTGGTGTCCATCCGGCATCAACCGTCCGTATGATGTGCCTGAGTATGTTAAATCTAAAAAGGATTCAGCGAGGAAATATTATATCCGTTCCGGTTCTTCTACGATTGAAGCGAAAGGTTATGTACTTGACGAACTTAGAGAGATGGCTAATCGTGTG
This sequence comes from uncultured Porphyromonadaceae bacterium, assembly GCA_947174335.1. GTDB lineage: Bacteria > Bacteroidota > Bacteroidia > Bacteroidales > Muribaculaceae > CAJUPY01. The sequence goes on from CAMWIM010000047.1 coordinate 12,588, forward strand.
CCGTTTGATGACCGAGGCAATCCGGAAATAAGCATCAATGATATTTCAGGCGTTCACGTTCTTGACTATCTACAGAAGATAGGTAGCAAACTTGCGAGCGATTTTAACGGAAATAGTCTGGAGGAGGTCCTTGAACAGATGGATCTTTTTGTCGGACCGAAGGAGAACCGCATGATCAAGAATGTGGCGGCAATGATGTTCTGCCCTAATCCGGAAAAGTTCTTTCCTTATACACAGGTAGAAATTGTCATCTTCCCTGAAGGTGTCTTTGAAAATCCCCGCAACTTTAAGGAGGTGCCTCCAATTCGTGGAACTGTTCCTCAGATGATTGAGGAAACCATGCGCTATCTGCGTACGATGGTGATACAACTCCACATCATCAAACAAACATCCGGTCCGAGCAAACGAATCTATAACTATCCAGAGAAAGCTTTGGAAGAAGCCATTACCAATGCTTTCTATCACCGTGACTATCGTTCACGTACTCCTATCGTTGTGGAAGTACAACCATACGAAATCACTATTTCCAGTGCAACAGGTCCCGACCGCTCTATTCCCATGGATGCAATTCAGAAAGGTCAGCGCATGGTTAGCCGTTACTACCGCAATCGTCGCCTCGGAGAGTTCCTGAAAGAACTGTCTTTGACAGAGGGACGCAATACCGGCATACCAACAATACAGCGAGAGTTAGCCCATAACGGTTCCCCGGCAGCATCTTTCGAGACGGACGAAGATCGTCTCTCCTTCCTCGTCCGCATCCCCTGCCACGAAGGAGAGGAAGGCGTATCACCCGCCCTGTTTAACGACAAAGAAAATCTAAATGACCGTATAAATACTACAATTGGTGGTATTAATGGACTTCATGACGGTATAAATGACGGTATAAATGACGGTATAAATGACGGTATAAACAAACTGAACAGTACACTTCAAGATGTTTATAATAAAATTGTTAATCAACCGGAAATTATAACAATAGAACTTATGAAAGTTCTTAATATTTCTGAATCCACAGTTACACGTTCAATAAGAGAACTGAAGAAACTTGGGTTCATTAAGAGAGATGGTTCTAGAAAAAATGGCAAATGGATTATCCTCAAATAACGATTTCATGTCAAAGACAAAACTGAAGAAGTACTTGCTATCCCTTACTAAGGAACAGGTAGTAGAAATGATGCTTGAGCTTTATGGTGCAAGCAAAGAAGCCAATGGTTGGCTGGAATTCTATATGGAGCCAAACAGTAAAGCGGAACTCGAAAAATACAAGAAGGCAATCAGAAGTCAATTCTACGGAAGGAATGATTATCCTAAAGACCCCAGTTTCAGGGAATGCAATAAACTTATAACAGCATTCAAAAAACTTGTACCGGATCCAAATGCTATTGCTGACCTCATGCTCTACTATGTAGAACAAGGTTGTAGCTTGACAGCACAATTTGGCGACTACGAAGAGCCATTTTATACTGCCTTGGAGAATAACTTCAACAAGGCTTTCAAATTTATAGCTGAGAATGGTCTGACGTCAGAATATGCACCACGAATCAAGAAGATGATTGAATCTGTGGAGTGCTGCGGTTATGGTTTTCCAGACACGCTTTGGGATATGTATTACGAATATGCCGACAAAGAATTATGAAAGTATCTGAGTTAATTAAGGAATTACAGGAATGTCATCCGGATACTGAAGTATGGCTACCCAATGTCAATGAACTCAATGTCCCGGGATATTGCGTGTTGGATCATATAATGTCTTTTCAATTTAATGAAGTCGAGAGCGATATAATCGATAATCCGGGAAAGATAGACCAACGATTGCTGAAAGATAAGAAAGATGATACACCCATCATATATCTCGGATCAAAATATGACATTATCAGATAATTGAAACTTTGTCACCACCGTAATCATTACCATTGTGACAAAATAAATCATATATTTTCTACATATCTTCTATCGTAAATAGATGTGTCTCTATCTCATATTTTGATAGAATGCTTGTTTTGATGCAGTCTACTTTCTCCATAAAGGCTTTGTGGTCGTAGTTGCGTTGCTGACGCTTTACCTCGGCTACAAGAGCCGTCTTACCATCTATTGAAAGTGCCACGATATCTATCTCGTTGGCATCCTTTCCCTTCTTGCGTTCCCACCATGAGCCGATATCGGCATACTTATGGCTTTCCATCATCTTCAGTCGGAACCATTTTTCAAGAGTAAGGCCGGAGAATGTAGGATAATCTGATAGGACAATCTGACGAAGATATCCAAAGTTGTTAAGTTCCACCAAGGTCTGGTTTCGGTCAAAATAGTTAAACCAAAAACGCAGGAAGTTATCGTTGATCTCATACTGAACATTCTGCGAACGGGGCTTGGACAGAATCGGACGCACTCTCTTGATGAGCGAATAATCCTCAATCAGTCGTTTCAAATGGCCGGCTACCGTCACACCTCCTAATGCGCTTTCAATCGCTCCCTGAGTATTGATACCTGATGCAATGCAACTCAAAACCGAGAAATATAATCCGTAATCCTTGCCGAATTCCTCAATCAACAAGTTACGGCCTTCGTTTACGAATAGGGAGTTTTCCCGGACTACATAATCAAACATTCCCTCAATTGACAGATCCGTGTCGTCACATAGCAGCTCTATATATTTCGGCACTCCTCCAGTGATTGTATACAATGCGAGCAATTCATCGTTGGTATAGTCCGAGCGGAAATCCTGCATGATTTCCTTCATAGTTTCAGTACCGAATCCTGAGAGACGTATCATGGCATCAGCTCTGCCAAAGAGTGGTTCGTGGTAATTTTCAAAGATCTTGTGCATCATTGAATACACGGATCCCATGAGAAGCAAATTGACATGAGTATCGTTTCGGTAATAATCCCAGATATTCTGCATGTCACTGTAAACCGATGGATTAATATTGAAAAACTCCTGAAATTCATCAATAATCAGATTAAACTTGCGAGTCTTTGCAAGCTCCATCAACATCTGGAATAATGATTTGAACGACTTTATCTCGGACGGCACATAACAATCAAGAGCCGATGAAATCAGTCCGGCAAACTCTTCGCACAATGCAGCCTCGTTTTTTCTACTTACGAATAGATATACAGTAGGATGTTCACCCTGCGTTGCACGTAGAGCGAGCGAAGTTTTACCAATGCGACGCCGACCGGTTATGACTGTCATCCTTGACCGTGAGTCAAAGGCTCGTCCTTGGATTCTTCTCAGTTCCTCTATTTCCTTTGTCCGATTATAGAATTTCATACTTTATTACCGTCGTAATTATTACCACGGTGACAAAATTACTAAATTTTTTCCATCTGTCCAAATTTGCTATGGACATTTATTGGATAAAGAGTTATTTACAGAGATTTTAACCAAGTCCAATACACTTTTTCAAGGGATTAAATGAGGATTCAGCACACTTTTTACAACGAATAAGTAGAAATTGCTACACTTCTCGGAACGAATACTACTGGCAGACCCCTGTTGTGCTACACATAAGCCCTTGATTTAGTTGTGTATGTCACCAAATTTTGCTAATTTTGTAATCGAAAGCAGCAAGCATGAGTGGCTTGGAGAAGGAGGCTGAGATAGTCTTCGAGCAGTAAGAAAAGGTAAGGTTGTTAAATTCAATTACTTACAGAAATTGAGGTTGAACCTTTTAAACTGTAATTCCCTGATTCAACGATAGTTTGCCACACTGCATCGGCAAATGACCCTCGTAACTAATTGATTATCAATGTATTACAAAACAAATTGAAAAGTAAGGCTCGGAAAATAACGCCTGATTATCAACAAGTTACCGATTTCAAAACATAAAGTTTCGCACATTTTTGTTGCTATTTTGTTGCTCGAATTTTCCCCGAGCAACAAGAGCAACAAATTTTTTTTGAATCCCGACGAAAATCGACCCAGATTTTTCTCTCTCGACTGACAGGATTCCGACCCTGTTCAGGAAAAATCGAATCTAACAGGAATTGTATTCCTCTTGCGGACGGTTGTTGCTGTTTTGTTGCTCAAACCTATATAAACTTTGTTTATTTATCTATATATCAAATAGTTATCTCTTTTGCCTGAGGTGCTGCATCGGCAAGTAGGAACGAAATTAACTCATCCTATACATTTAATTTTGTCAACTAAGTTTTTCATTGCAAGTTTAACAATACTTAGAACTACATATATGAACAAAATAAAATACATAATCATTATTGTAGGATTAATTTTAATCCCTATTGCATTGAATTTTATACTTCAGATTCCATGTGGGTTTCCTATCATCGGGGATTCCAAAACATGGTTGTCCTTTTGGGGTAGTTTCATAGGTGCATTAGCATCTTTTGCGATGATAGTAATAACAATTCATACTCTTAAACAAAACAAATTGCAGTTAGATGAGATGAAACGACAGTGGGAAGAAGAACACAGACCTCATTTAATGTGCCATGTTACAGTGTATAAGAAAGCTTTTTTCTTACAAATTACAAATCCGAGTAAATATGATGCATCTAATGTTATTGTACGATTTGGAGATGAACTGATTCAAAATATTGATAGTAAATTTAAAGAAATGTATGTCAACACATCACTAAATCCAATATATATTCCGGCTGGAAAATCTTGGAATTGTATGATTGGAGGGTGTGAAGAGGTCAATGAAAATTGGAAAGATAAAAACTTCGAAATCACTGTCGATGCGAATTATAACGAAAAATACAATCTTCATGCCGTAATTCCTATCAAGACATTTGTTAATCGTATTAATATGTTGGTTCGAAACTCGTTAGAAGATTACGTAGAAGATTTAGTGTTGGGATTAGTTAAGCCTCATTCTGTAATCGGTCATAAAACGGTGCAAGTATCATTAGAAGAAATATCAAAGACCTTGCATAGGATTGTAGCTCTAATGTCTAAATCTGAAAGTGTTGAGTAATTGTTTTATGGCAGACGTGATAACTTCGGAGCAGCGGAGCCGGAATATGGCAGCTATCAAGGGAAAGGATACGAAGCCGGAGATGATTGTGCGGAAGTATCTTTTCTCTCGTGGACTGCGGTTTCGTGTCAACAATCGGAAGTTGGCGGGGTCGCCGGATATTGTTCTGAAGAAATATAAGACGGTGGTTTTTGTTGACGGTTGTTTTTGGCATGGTCATGAGGGGTGTAAGTATTTTCGACTACCCAAGTCTAATGTTGATTTCTGGCGTCATAAGATAGCGATGAATATAGCCCGAGACTATGCAAACAATGTTGATCTTAAACTTGCAGGCTGGAGAGTGATCCGAATCTGGGAGTGTGATATAAGGACTAAAACTAAACGAGATGAAGTACTCAAGCATCTTTATGAACGTATAACCGAATCTCATAATATTAATGTTTATCAGCCAAATGAAATTGAAGGATACTCAATTGCAGCAGAACCTCTAATTCCGTTTAAATAATATTAATTAGTTTCAAAATTAAACTCAAAACGATTTATCTTTAATTTAATAATGTTAACATTTGTGTTAACCAAGTAGTGCGATTATACAATTTATCGAATTTTTTTATTATCTTTGCAGTCTAAAACACGCTTGCGCAGACGAATAGACCATCAAATGTAAGTAAAAACTTATAAAACACAAATTTGAGAATTTCTAAGTAGTCGCAAAATATAGGTTTCTTTGCTCAGGCAAAGCGGGTTTACACCCGATAAGGTCGCCTGTCTGCCTACTCGGAAGTTTCTTTTTGATATCAATATAGTTCTAAATAATTGATGAAGCCAATGTTGAAATATCGTGGTGGAAAATCTAAGGAAATTCCACACATAATTAAATTTCTGCCTGATTTCAAAGGGAGGTACATTGAGCCTTTCTTTGGAGGTGGTGCTTTGTTCTTTTACTTAGAACCTGATAAGGCTATCATAAATGACATAAACGCACCCCTAATGGCGTTCTATCAGGGTGTGCGAGATAATTACTCGACATTACGAGCAGAATTAGATCTAATAGCTACCATATATTCTCAAAACAGAAAAAATTTTGAAGAACTAAAAGCGCAATTCCCAGATAAGCGTGTTAATGACGGTAATGAGGAATTATATTATTGCCTTCGCGATATGTATAATGGAATTGCAGAAAAAGAGTATTCTGACGCTTTGTTATATTATTTTATCAATAAAACATGCTATTCAGGTATGATCAGGTATAATTCTAAGGGGGAGTTTAATGTCCCATTTGGGAGATATAAAAGCCTAAATACTAATATGGTAACACATGAGCACTCTCTGTTACTACAAAAAGCCTGTTTATATAATGTTGACTACTCTTCAATTTTTGAACTGACCCAAAACGATGACTTTGTTTTTTTAGATCCACCGTATGACTGCGTTTTCTCAGATTATGGTAATGAGATACACAAAGATGGTTTTTTAGAGTCGAATCACCGTAAGCTCGCACAAGATTTTAGGAATTTAGGTTGCCGCGCTTTGATGGTCATAGGTAAGACTCCCTTAACGGAAGAACTATACAAAGAATTTATTGTGGCAGAATATGACAAGAGATATGCAGTGAATATTAGAAACCGCTTTAAGTCTGAATCTTCACACATACTAATCGTTAACTATCATTCATAAGTATGGACTCCAAGACGCGTATTAAGAATTATATAAAGGAAATTTTTCCTGAATGGAAAATAGTTGATTTTGCCGAGTTTGGCGAAGAAATCAATTTTAAGCGAGACCTATGTGATATATTCAGAATCAAAAATGGCGAGCTAATAATAATCGCTTACGCTAATATCAGCATAACCGGTTCAGACCGTGTTAAGCCTCAACTTAGAGTTTTCTTAGACGAATATAAGAGACATTTTCTATTTGCTAAAAATCGGCAAATGAGATTTTATTTGCTGTCAATTTTTACAAAAGACGACGACATGGCAAGAGGGTTAAATAACTTTAATCCTAAGGAGTATATTATATCAATCGAGACAAATCTTGATGTTGAAGGTGCCCGTAGGGATTTAAGGAGCATATATGATTATGCTAATAACACCCTAAATGGTGAAAAATTCCTTAAATGTACTCGTGCCAATTATAGTTCTGATATAAATCAAGCTTCGTTCATATATGTCGGACCTGAAAATAATCCTGAAAAAGCTACGTTTGAGAACTTTATAAACATGTTCGATTCCCGACCGTACATCAACTCTACATTTGCCGATGGGAATAGAATTAAAGCTCAAATTGAATTTTCTGACTTGGAAGAGAATAGCCTTCCACCAAGCTATCTCCGTGCTATGCGGACGAAGCCGTTCCTTTTGTTGGCGGGTATCTCAGGCACCGGCAAGAGCCGCGTCGTTAAGCAGATGGCCTTCGATAGTTGCCCGGATAACAACGCGCTCCGTTCGGATCTGACTTCCCCTGGCAATTATTGCCTTATCGAGGTCAAACCGAATTGGCACGACTCTACCGAACTTCTTGGCTATCATAGCAAGATAGGCGGTGCTAATTATCATCTCACGCCCTTTGTCAAGTTCCTTGCCAAAGCAATGCTCTATCCCGATGTTCCGTTCTTCGTATGCCTCGACG
>CAMWIM010000048.1 GCA_947174335.1 uncultured Porphyromonadaceae bacterium
AACTGCTATCAAAGGTTTAGGAAACCTCTATTCTATCCGTTGAACTACCGGGGCATCATTAGTAAATGCAAATTTACTAATTATTTTTTAAACCGTCGGCAACTGAGTTATTTCTCAGCGGTCGGAGGGAGCAGCTTATTTGTAGTGATAAAGTCAACGCCCATATCAATAAGTTCCTGAGCCCGCTGGGGGTTGTCGATTGTCCAAACATTGACTTTCAGACCTTTGTTGTGGAGCATTTTCACATCTTCAGCGGTTACACCGGTGTGGGCAAGGTCAACGTCGATGTGGTGTTTGAGAATCCAGTCGAGCGAATTTTTCCATTTGTCACCGCCGAGGAACTGGCATGTAACCTGAGGATAATTTGCCATGACAAATTCAAGACATGGTTTCATCGAGGTGATGATGATGCACGAATCGAGGAAGCCATACTTGTCAATTGATTTCATTACTTGAGGAATCATAGAGCAGTCATCGTAGTTCACGCCCGGAGTATATTTGAACTCGACAAGGGGGAGAACGCCGGCTTCTTTACAAAGTGCGAGATATTCGTCAAAAGTGGTGATTTTTCCGGCATAATACTGACCGTTGCGTTTTTGAAGATAGTTCTCGCTTTGGAGTTGGTCGAGTGTTGATTCGTGAACTTTCAAATTGCCGCCGACACGGTTGGTTGTTTCGTCGTGGCTGATTACGAAAACTGAATCGGCGGTAAGACGAATGTCACATTCGAGATAAGGGTAAACAGCTGCGCCATTGAGGAATGCAGCTTTGGTGTTTTCAACACCCCATGCCGAACCACGGTGGCCGACATATATAGGCGATTTAGAATTGTTCTGTGCGAAAAGTGATGCAGATGCCACGCCGAGGGCGATGGCTGCGATAGCTAATTTTTTCATTGTAATGACAGGTTTTATGTAAGGTAATTTATCTAATCATTTTTTCAAACGAGTTGGGAACCGGAGTTTCAAACCACATATCGCGACGGGTGATCGGGTGAACAAAACGGAGCGATCGGGCGTGAAGGGCAAGTCGATGAATCGGACTTGACTTGGCTCCATACTTGCGGTCACCGGCAATTGGGTGCTCGATATCTTTCATGTGGACACGAATCTGATTTTTACGACCGGTGTCAAGCGAGACTTCCATCAGGGTGTAACCGTTGCCGGTGGCAAGTTTTTTCCAGCGTGTCACGGCGAGCTGTCCTTTTTTAGGGTCATCGGTCGAGTAAACTTCCATTTGGGCGTTCTCGGCAAGGTATGATTTTACAGTTCCGCTTTCTTCTTCGACTTTTCCCTCGACAACAGCCAAGTATTTGCGTTCCAGCACCATATTGTTCCAATTGTGCTGCATCGACTCTTTGGCTTCGATTGATTTTGCAAACATCATCAGTCCCGATGTGTCGCGGTCAAGTCGGTGGATTATGAATATCTTGTTGCGCGGGTCTTTCTCTTTGAGGTAGTCTTTCAAAATCGAGTAGGCGGTGCTGTCCTTGACTTTGTCGTTACCCATCGAGAGGAGTCCGTAGCCCTTTTCAATCACAATGATGTCGTCATCTTCATAAACGATTTTGACACGGCGATTATAAAAGACAGGGAACGCACGGGTCAAGTTGACGTTTACCGTATCTCCCTGATTGAGAGCGGTGTTAAATTGGGTGGTGACGGCGCCGTTGACCATTACCGAGCCAAATTTGAGCAGTTGCTTGATTGCCGAACGTTTGCGGTCGGGCATTGCTTGACAAAGAAAATCCATCAGAGTTGATTGATCGGCGACGTCAAAAGTGAGGATAGTGTCAGGCTTGAAACGTTTGCGGTCGGGTCGGCTCTGTTCTTTTTTTGGCATAGGACTTATTTTTTAGAACGGGCTGATGTTCGACGGGTTGTGGTCTTCTTGGGACGTTCTGCCTCAGCTTCAATGATTTTCATACATTCTTCCAATGAGAGGTCGGCAGGATTTGCAACGCTCTTCGGAATTTTGTAGTTTGATTTTTTGTATGAAATATAGATGCCATATCGACCGTTCTGAATTTTCAAATCGGGGTCTTGGTCAAATGTCTTGACAACTTTTTCTTTGTCTTCCTTGCGCTTTGATTCAATGAGTTCGATGGCTTCTTCAGCGGTAATCTCAGCCGGAGAAATGCTCTTTGGTATAGAAACAAATTTAGAATCGTGCTTGATGTAGGGACCGAAACGACCGATTGCGACAGAGATGTCTTTGCCTTCAAATTCGCCGATCGTACGAGGGAACTCAAACAGTTTGACTGCATCTTCGAGGGTGAGTGTCGATACTGACTGCCCTTTGAGAAGTGACGCAAACTGGGGCTTGACATCGTTGTCGGCTTCGCCAAGCTGAACGACAGGACCAAATCGACCGATTTTCACTGAAACCTGACGGCCTGTTGCAGGGTCGGTTCCGAGAATACGTTCGCCAACCTTGTGTTCAAGTCTCATGTTTGAGGCTGATTCAACGGCTTTGTGGAACGGATCGTAGAACTCGCGCATCTCGCTGTTCCACGGCAGTTTACCCTCGGCGATGAGGTCAAATTTTTCTTCGACGTTGGCTGTGAAGTTCAGGTCGAGGATGTCGGGGAAATATTGGGTGAGGAATTCGTTGACAACGATTCCGGTATCGGTCGGCATGAGACGTCCTTTTTCAGAGCCGATTGTCTCGGTGCGTGTAGAACGTTTTATTTTGCCGTTCTGTAGCTCAAGGGTTATGAGTTTGCGCGGCTTGCCATCTTTCTCGCTCTTGACAACGTAAAGGCGCTGTTGAATTGTCGAGATTGTCGGGGCGTAGGTTGACGGACGACCGATGCCGAGTTCTTCCATCTTTTTTACAAGCGATGCCTCGGAGTAGCGTGGAGGTTGCATGGTGTAACGGCTGTCGGCTTTGATATCGACCATATTCAGGCTGTCGCCTTTGTGGGTGGTCGGCAAAATATCTTGAGATGATTCGCTGTCGCCCTCATCGTCGTGACCCTCAATGTAAACTTTAAGGAAACCGTCAAATTTGATTACTTCGCCGGTAGCGGTAAAGTGTTCGGGTCGGTTTGATATTTCAATTTCAACAATGGTTTTTTCCATTTGAGCGTCAGCCATTTGTGAAGCAATAGTGCGTTTCCAGATGAGGTTGTAAAGACGCTTTTCCTGAGGTGTGCCGTCGATTGTCTTGTTGCTGATATAGGTCGGACGAATGGCTTCGTGAGCTTCCTGAGCACCTTTTGACGAGGTGTGGTAGTGGCGTACTTTCAGATATTTGTCACCCATCTCGGTTTTGATTTCGTCAGAGATGGTGTTGATGGCGAGCGATGAGAGGTTGACAGAGTCGGTACGCATATAGGTGATGTGTCCGTCTTCATAAAGTCGCTGGGCAATCATCATTGTCTGGCTCACGGTCATACCGAGCTTGCGGGATGCTTCCTGCTGAAGTGTCGAGGTAGTGAATGGTGGCGCAGGAGCCTTTGCCACCGGTCGAACGTTAACCGAGCTGACCTTGAACCGGGCGTTTTCACACTCTTTCAAAAATTCTTCAGCTTCGGCTTCAGATGAAAGTCGTTTTGAGAGTTCGGCTTTGAACGGCTGACCATTGATATTGAAAAGAGCGACTACGCGGAAATATTCTTCGGGTACGAAGTTGTTGATTTCGTTCTCGCGCTCGACAATCAGTCGAACCGCAACTGACTGAACACGTCCTGCCGAAAGCGATGGCTTTATTTTTTTCCACAAAACTGGTGAAAGCTCAAAACCCACGATGCGATCAAGCACTCGGCGAGCCTGTTGGGCGTCAACGAGGTTGAGGTCGATGTTTCGGGGGTGTTCAATCGCATTTAAAATCGCGTTTTTTGTGATTTCGTGAAAAACGATGCGACGGGTGTTTTCGGGCTTCAGGTTAAGCACCTCGAAAAGGTGCCATGCAATAGCCTCTCCCTCGCGGTCCTCATCGGAAGCGAGCCATACGGTTTCAGCCTCAGAAGCCGCTTTTTTCAAGTTTCGGACAAGCTCTTTTTTGTCCTCGGGAATTTCATATATCGGGGTAAAGTCTTTATCGACGTCGATGCTGAAACTCTTAGATTTCAGGTCACGGATGTGACCGTAGCTCGACATAACTTTATAGTCTTTACCAAGAAATTTTTCAATTGTCTTAGCCTTTGCCGGAGACTCTACAATGACAAGATTTTTAATCATAGTCAGCTATATTCGTGTATTCTTCTATTTAATTATGTGTACAAAAGTAATCACACTTTCCGTGATAATCTATATTTTTAACAATCTTTAAATAGATAGAGGGGTTAAAACCGTGTTTAGAAACTACCATTTGAAGCCGTTTGACTCGAAGAGTTCACGGTCTTGGTTGATGTCATTGCCGAGGGTTGTCAGCATGTCTCCGACAATCGATCCGTTGAGTCCGCCTTTGAGTATTCGCTTGGTTGAATCCTTACTCATGCGTTTGCGACCTCCGGCAAAGCGAATGTTGCAGTCGGGAGCAATCAGACGGAAGAGTGCTATTGTAAGGATGACGTCTTTCTCAGCGATAAGTTCTTGTTTTTCAAGCGGAGTGCCGGGAATAGGGTTGAGAATGTTGACAGGGATTGAAACAACGCCCGCATCACGCGCTTCTTGAGCCAATTCAAGTCGTTGGCGCAAGGTCTCGCCCATGCCGATGATACCACCCGAACATACTTCGAGTCCGGCTTCTTGTGCCGCCTTGATGGTTGCGAGCTTGTCGGCAGTCGAGTGGGTAGAGCAGAGCGTGGGGAAGAAAGAACTCGACGTTTCGAGGTTGCAGTGATAGCGGCTGACGCCAGCCTCCTTGAGCTTTTTCATTTCGTTGACGCCGAGCAATCCCATTGACGCACAAAGTTTTATTGGTGAGATTTTGCGGGCTTCACGAATGAGGTCGCAGAAGCGGTCGATGTCGGCTGGCGCAATTTTGCGTCCGCTGGTTACGAGCGAAAAACGTTTGACGCCTTTGTCGGTATTGATTGTCACCATCTCGCGGAGGTCCTCGATATCGACAATGTCATATTCTTCGCAACCGGTTGAGTGAAAGCGTGATTGGGCGCACCATTTGCAGTCCTCACTGCACTTTCCCGATCGGGCATTTATGATAGAGCAGGTGTCAATTTCGTCCCCCATGCGAGCTTGGCGAACATGGTCAGCAGCGTCACAAATTTGGTCAAGACTATATTTTTGAGCAATATCGAGAGCATCGTCAATCGAACACGGTTTGCCCTCGATAGCCTCTTTTTCAATTTTTTCTAAAAGGTCCATAATTGGTCGATTGGTTATTAACGGGTGCAAAAGTAATCAAAAATAATTTGACAAGCAAAGATCGAATAATCAGAATCATTCGTGAGGGAGTATGTAATTGGTACTTCTGCCGCCCTCGCCACTGTCGAGAAGCATACCTTTTGAGAGCAAGTCTTTTATATCTCGAATGGCGGTGTCTTGAGAGCAACTGCATATTTTTGCCCATTTTGAAGATGTCAGTTTTCCCTCAAAGCCATCCCAAAGCCGATTGATAATTTTACGTTGTCGCTCATTGATTTCGACATCCCGAAACTTATCCCAATAAACTGATTTTGCCAAAGTGTTATCAATCAGAGCCAATGACCGTTTAATAGCCTTTTCAAGACAATCGAAAAACCAGAGAAGCCATTGGGTTATGTCCATATTCCCCTTTTGTGAAAGTTCAAGAATGTTATAATAGGAGTTCTTGTTTCGGTTAATTTCGGCAGACATACTGTAATAGCGCGACGAGTTTGGCTCAAGTCGTGCTAAAAACATGTCAGAAAGTGTCCGGCTGAGACGACCATTTCCATCGTCAAATGGATGAATCGTAACAAACCATAAATGGGCTATTCCGGCAAGAATGAATGGAGACAAATTAGATTTATTGCAAAATTCAATTAACTGAGCCATTTCGTATGGCACATTGCTTGATGGAGGTGCTATATAGTGAATTTTTTCATGTCCGAGTGCTCCCGAAACAACTTGCATTGGCTCGTCTCCTTTTCGCCAGTTGGCAACCGTGATTTTGTGCATACCGCTCCTACCGGTTGGAAAAAGAGCTGCATGCCAACCGAACAAACGTTCATCGGTCAGTTGTTCGTGGCAATTTTGCACAGCATCAATCATTACGTCAACCAGACCTTCAACATAATGATCTTCGACAAGCATTCCATCATCCTCAATGCCGAGACGTCGGGCAATGCTGCTCCTAACCGACTGAGGATTAAGTAAAATACCTTCAATCTCAGAGGAACTAATCAATTCATTAGTCATCGATGAAAGCATCGACCGACTTTTGTCGTTAAAGCCCAGCATTGTCATTCGACCAATTAGAAGTCCGTGTAATTGACTTAGTCGAGCCAAAGGCTCCATCAATTTGTTTGAATCCCACTGGAAATCATGCCAATCGCTTCGTTCCCAAATATATGTACTATGTTTATGATTATAATTCATGTTGCAAAAATAAGGTTTTGCGTAGAAAAAAGCAAGTATTCTACGCAAATTTGCGTAGAATACTCACGAATAATTTATAAGATCTTTTTTTTGACAGACGCAGTAGGGTTGTACCCCGGTGCAGCCGAGATTCTTGACCGCCGGACAGGAGACTTTCCTATAACCTCGCCATTTAGCATCTCACTCCCTTGAAAATGCGCCAAACTTCCAAAATTCATTGATTAAAATTAAAAAAAGGACATCACCGTTAAGGCAATGTCCCATTTTACTGTCGTATATTATTTTAATTTACATACTTGATTTCTGTATCCGGATTAATATAAAGTGAAGAAGACGAGCTATTTATTCCTTGAATTTTCCAGCCATTCTTTAAGTATAGAGTTTTAAGTGTCGGCATCGAACAATGTAAGGGATGGATAGATGTACTCTTCCCTAAATTTGTTTTCGATACATCCAGGCTCGTTAACAGATTATAACTACATTCTAACTCAGCAAGAGCAATACAATCAGAAACATTGAGACTTTCTAATTGATTATTTATACATGACAATTTTGTAAGATAGGTGCAATTAGAGACGTCTATACTTTTTAACTGATTATTCAAACAATACAATGTTGTAAGATGTGTACAATTATGCAAATCCAAGCTAGATAATTGATTCTTCGAACAGGACAGATACTCAAGATCCTTGCAATTAGAAACATCGAGACTGGACAACCGATTATTATCTAAAACTAAATTTGTAAGAGCTGTACAATTAGTAATATCCAAATTAGTCAGCATATTATTACTACAAAATATACTTTTAAGTGCATAACAATTTACAACATTAAGGCTTGTTAGTTGATTATCTGAACAATCCAAAAATTTAAGAGCTTTATTTTTAGAAACATCTAAATTTCGTATATTATTCTTTGAACAGCTTAAATTATCTAAATTTTGGAAGTATTGAATGCCTTCAAGTGAAAAGATATTTTTATCATAAACTGAAATTGAAGTGACATTTAATGCTTCCTCTTCAGAAATAACTTTATCATGATTTTTATCATAATGACTTAATACATAACTGCGGAATGTATTATCAGGGAATGCCAATTCCATATCTGTTGGTATAGTGGTAGGCACATTACTAACGCCTTCCTGACATATATCTATCGATGTAAAAATATTACCGGATTTATCAACAAATTGGATAAGTGCTGTACGATCGGCACCATCATTCGCACTAATTGTCAATTTTATAGTTTCTTGACGAACAGATCGAGAGTCTGCGGATTTTATCCATTCCTTTGCACTATTCGGAATTGATAAAGAATACTCGGAGTTAGTTTCAAGATTGATACTTACAGTCCCACCTGTTGCAGGAATTTGGTATGTTGTTCCACTTGTTACCTGTAAATAATCACCCTTAACAAATGAGATGCTACTTATTACCGTTGTACTGCCGTTTGAAGCGAGCATTATCACTTTATCATATTCATCAATCGTTTCGCCGGTAATAATTGTTATAGTTCCTTTTGCGGAGTTTAGATTATTGAGTTTTGCTCTCACATTACCCGATGACAAAATTTCCAATTTAAGTCTGTCTGTTTTCCCTTCGACTACATAGCCTATGGTGTAAGTAGTGTTCGGATTTACTTCGGAAAGTTCATCTTTATCGAATGATATGGTTAATTCAGCTTGTCGCGGAATTTCAAATTTTGTTCCGTCAGGCAATGTGAATGTCACTTTATCGGGGTCTGTGGTATCTATATCATTGAAAATGATATTTGTTCCCTGACCATTGGTTGTTCCTTGTCCAAGGTTTACCCATGTTTCGCCACCGTCAAGTGATAAATGCCAGTTATCATTGTCAATTTTGAACTCAGGGAGAGCCGCCCCGGATGTTCCATTAGATAAAATTTTGTTCCCATCATCATCAAGGAGCCATTCGCCGTCAAGAGTCCAGTAGTAATTCCCATCGCTGTCCTTTTTAATGCCAATAGAGGGAGAAGCTCCGTTACTACCGTGATAAACTGATATTGATGGACTTTTTGAAAAGGCAAACGAATAACCGACCTCTTTATCGCCCTCCTTTATTGGAGTAACAGATGTGATAACGTCGTGGTCTTTCAAAGCATCAACCAAAGTTTGAATAGAAGAAACATTAGCATTAAGTTGCTTACACTGTTCTTCAAGCGATTTAACCCGGTTTTCAAGATTTTCAACACGATTGCTCAATGGGCCGTCATCATATTTATCACAAGATGACAACGATAAAAGTGCAACCGTACAGAGAGAAAAAAACAATTTTTTCATTGATTAAATTATGTCTTGCTTCAGGGCTCACATCATCAGCATTAGATTGGTTTAAAGCTATATAAATAGAGAGCGTGAGAGCCATACTTGTTGCTCGTTCATCAAACGGAGGCCCTGGAACAGCCCATTACAGTTGAACGAGCAAACTTGCAGAAGCCTCACGCAGATTATATGTAACATACATTAGCCGACACTGATCTCGCGGTAACAGCCAATGGAATATACATATCCACAAGGCATCTACTGTTTGCTACATTCTTGACTGTAATTGAAATTTTCCAGGTTTCCGTTTGTCAAGAAAGAGCGTCGAGTAAACGCTTTCTAAAATGTCATTGCAATCCCACCCACATAACCCATAAGGCTTCTGCGATGTGGAATATAAATGCAAAGATAGGAATAATTTTTGAATTAGCAATAAGTTCATCGTCATCGACCGCCCAACCAATATGCGAGTGATTAAGGTCGTTAAAGACATTAAGAACTTTAGGATTTTAGGGTCGTTTGGCGAATGCTCTCCGGAGCATCCCCACTATGTCTAAAAACAAAAAAAGCGCACCGGAGTGCGCCCTAACAAGTTTATATAATTCTTTTTAGTATTTCAGACCGAAGTTGTCAACCCAGAAGTTGAGTCCGATGGTGCCGATGTAGGCGGTTCCGCTACCGGCTGACGCCATCATGAGCATGTGGGTCGGGGTTGCATCTGCCGTGTCCCAACCGACTTCAACGACGGGCACCATTTTGCCCTTGCTGTTGCGGGCATAATAGGAGTTTTCTTTGCTTATCAAGCCCATGTAGGGTTTGTAGAACGATTCTCCGGTTATATCGCCATAGTTGATCTTGATTTCGTGACCGTTAACCCATCCGTTTGTGGCTTTGCCAAAGAGTTCGCGACCGGTGCCGACACGTTTGGCATATATATTGCCGTTGGCATCTTCCCAGCGGCGTTGCAGGATGATGAAGACTTCGGCATTGTCGTGACCTTGAAATGTTTTTTTCTTGCCGAAACCGCTTGAATAGATGCGCGTGTCGTTGGCAGGCAATTCGAGTTTGTAGTCAAACAAAAGGCTTTGGGGGCGTTTGGTAAATGGGATACCCATCTCCATTTTGCTGTAGGGGTCGCTTGTCGATTTTACGGGTTCCATAAATTCGCCCAAGAAAATCGAACCTGCCACGCAAACGTCAATGTTGATGATTCCGATTGCTTTGCACGATTCCATTATGCACGACAATTTGGCTGCTTTACCACCACCCTCGCGGTCGTCGGGGAAAACGGCGTTAGAGCCTTTGACAATGCCCATGACATTGGCAAGTATATTTGAAGTAGCCCAAGGCGAGCCACCTTCATTTTTATAGGGAATGTTACCTTCGACGGTTTTGGTGGGCGCAATCTCGTAGAGTGTTTTCTTGTGTCCGCCGATTATTCTTGATTCGGGAATAACTCGGGTGACCCAGTTTTCAAAATCGCCATACTTGATTTGTTCGATATGTTGGGCCGACGCGGCTGACATAATCGATAACATGGTTATGAATACAGATAGCTTTCTCATAATAAATAGTTGCTTTAATTGTCGTGATGATTATAAAATGAAAACGACCAAATAAAGCAGATTGTTTACCGGTCGTTTAATTTTTTTAATCAAGCAGGTCGGGGCGAAGCCTACGTGTTCGTTCAAGCGACATGTCGTGGCGCCACTGTGCTATCTTGGCTTCGTGTCCGCTGAGCAGGATGTCGGGTACTTTCCAACCGTTGTAGTCGGCAGGTCGTGTATAGACGGGCGGAGCAAGCAGATTGTCTTGAAATGAATCGCTTAATGCGCTCTGTTCGTCACCGATAGCTCCGGGAATCAGGCGGACAATAGCATCGGAAATGATGATTGCCGGAATTTCGCCACCGGTCAAAACGTAGTCGCCGACCGAGATTTCGCGGGTGATGAAGTGCTCGCGGATGCGGTAGTCAATTCCTTTGTAATGACCGCATAAGATGATGATATTGTTGAGCATAGACATCGAGTTTGCCATAGGCTGATTGAAGACTTCGCCGTCGGGCGACGTGAAAATGACTTCGTCGTAGTCACGCTCTGATTTGAGTTTGGTGATTACCCGGTCAACCGGTTCTATTTTCATAACCATGCCGGCTTCACCGCCAAAGGGGTAGTCGTCAACTTTGCGATGGCGGTCGGTGGTGTAGTCGCGCAGGTTGTGGATATGAAAGTCGACAAGTCCTTTGTCTTGAGCTCGTTTCAATATTGAACAGCTCAAGGGTGAGTCAAACATTTCGGGGAGTACGGTCAGGATATCTATGCGCATCGTTGCGACAGTGCTGATTTATTTTGAGGAGAATCGGTTGGTTTGTTCCTCGATGAGTGCGGCATCGTCAAAGTAGTCGATTTTCATTGCGCGGCGCACTTCGGCAAGTGTCTGAGCTGCAACACGTCGTGCTTCTTCGCTGCCGCGTTTGAGTATTTCGTAAACGGCAGGAATGTTGTTTTCATATTCCTTGCGACGCTGGCGAATCGGGGCGAGCTCTTCTTCAAGAACGTTGATAAGTATTTTTTTTACTGTGCCATCGCCTACACCGCCTTTGACATAGCGGGCTTTGAGGTCGTTGAGGTCGGCAAAGTCGGGGTTGAAACGATGTACTTGGTCGCCGTGGCTTAGTGCGTCGAGATAGATGAACGGGCAGTTGCCTTCGAGGTGACCGGGGTCGTCGATGTTGATGTGCAACGGGTCGGTGTACATGCTCTTGACCTTTTTGGCAACATCTTTTTCGGTGTCGGAAAGGTAGATGCAGTTGCCGAGCGATTTACTCATTTTTGCCTTACCGTCGGTGCCGGGCAAGCGTAGGCAAGCGGCATTTTCGGGAAGGAGAATTTCGGGCTCGACAAGTGTTTCGCCATATATGTTGTTGAATCGTTGAACGATTTCGCGGGTAAGCTCGATCATCGGAGCCTGATCTTCGCCGACGGGTACGGTTGTGGCTTTAAATGCTGTAATATCAGAAGCTTGGCTGATAGGGTAGCAGAAAAATCCGACGGGGATGCTCTGCTCAAAATTACGCATTTTAATCTCGGTCTTGACGGTGGGGTTGCGTTGAACGCGTGAAACCGACACGAGATTCATGTAGTAGGTTGTCAGTTCGCAAAGTTCGGGAACCTGACTTTGGATAAAGATTGTTGTTTTAGCCGGGTCAATGCCTACAGATAGATAGTCGAGGGCAACTTCGATGATGTTTTGTCTAACCTTTTCGGGGTTATCGGAGTTGTCGGTCAAAGCCTGAGCATCGGCAATCATGACAAAAATTTTGTCAAATTTACCTGAATTTTGCAACTCAACACGACGTTTGAGCGATCCTACAAAGTGTCCGAGGTGAAGACGTCCGGTTGGACGGTCGCCGGTCAATATAATCTTTTCCATATATGCGAAATTTCGGTTTTAATAATTTGGACTGCAAATATAAGTAAAAATTTTCAAGTAGGGGAATTAAAGAAATTTTATGTTAATCAATTACTTGCCAATAACCACCTTTGTCTGGTCCAACGTGTCGAATCTTGCCGTCTTTGACAAGAGCCTCAAGTCGTCGCTGAACACTACTTTCGTGTAATTTAAGATTATTAGCAATTTCAGCTCTAGTTATCGAAGGATTATTTGAGATTAATTTCATAATCTCGGTTTTCTGTTCGGTTTTCTGTTCGGTTTTCTGTTCGGTTTTCTGTTCGGTTTGTATCGATTGCTGATTACCACGAACTGACATGAAAGTCTCACGATAAATTATCGCAGACACACCACCTTGCTCTACTGTGAATTTTGGACGCTTAAGATTCGCATTGTCGAAGGACTTCAAAATCTTATCATATCCACGACCCCATGCTTCAATAAATCCGGCACGATAGAAAGCCTGCGCAATTTTGGGATTACGGGGCTTAGAGGAATGTTTGTTTAATAGAGTCTCAACAGTGTAATCTTCGGGTAATATGCCCTCGTTCCATAAACGAATGTGGTCATCGTAAATACTCATTTGATTCCACGTGCCGAATTGCAATTTATGGACTATACTATTGAATATGATTTCGCGAAGAGCTTCTTCAGGAATTTCAAGTGGCTCTTTACGTTGGAGTCCCTCATAATGAATAGGACGAATAAGATATTTGCTATCTAATACTTGCATTATCTTATCGGTCATTTGAATAAGATTGCCCTCAATTTGATCTTGGCTTAATAAATCAGAATCATCAGAACCAAACCGTCCGATTTTGAAACCTGATGTAATAAATCTACGTTGAGGATTTTTCCCGAAAAGGAGAATGGCTCCATTAGTGGGAATTCCATCTTTAATAAGCCCCAAATTGAGTAGAACCTCCTCTTTAGATGATTTGCGCAACTCGGGCTCCATTCTGCCGGCATCAATAGCGTGATTCAAAAAATAATCAATCGCATTATTGTCGATGTCATCTAAAGTTGTTCCATCACAGGTTATATCCTCCCAGTTCAGCCCCATCTTTTTTAGTAAAAATTGATGGAGTGCTGATCCTCGAAATTCTTGTTTTGTTGCACCACTGCGATAATAATAAACACCTTTATAGGAAATTGGCATTCCGCAAGGTTCTATTATAATCTCAATAATGTCTTTACCATCTATTGTAATGTGGTTTGTTTCAGGGAATACTCCTGTGTTATTGATAATCTTGTTGGGAATATCCTCTAATTGTTTGTGAAGATTATCTACTCCAATTACAGAGTGGTCATCATCAATACCAATATAAATCTTCCCACCTTGAGCATTAGCAAAGCCGGATACCCATTTCAGGTATTCGTCTTTCCATATTCGTTTATACTCAATGTTCTGGTTCTCTTGATTCATATTGCAAAGTTAACGAAAAATAGTTGTTTTACAATAAAAGTGTATAAATATTGACCTATGAATTGTTACCGTACGTTCATTAATATTCTCCAGTTTTGGGGGTAGAGGTTGTTGGTGCGGTTGCCTATGTTCTTGACGAAACCGAGGGGGTAGTTGTCGTAGGTTAGGAGGATGTAGCCTCGCGGTTGGGATGAATCGACAGTGATGGCTTCACGGCGGAGGTAGTCGAGGGCTTGGTTGCGGTTAACTTCTTGGCGGGGAAACGCATCGGGAGCGAGGACTTCGCTCATCGCGAGAAAATGGTCGGGGATGATGTCTTTGCCTTTGATTGATGCAACGGTTAAAAGGCGGGTGATTGATTTTACACCCGTTTTTTTCAGTTTTTTGAGTAGAGACTCGCCATCATGGCTGATAGCTTCGATTGAAGCGGAGTCGTCAGATAGTGAAAAGATGAGGTTGAACTCGGGTTTAACCCATTTTGAGATTAAATCAACCGGCAGTTTGGTTTTATCAGACGATTTTTTGTCACGTTTTGAATCGGGAAGGTCGATTCCCGGTTTGAGTTCGCCCGCTTTTCGTATGACGGACATAAACAGTCCTTCGCCCTCGACAAGTCCGGGGAAAAAGCGGTAGCAGGCGATGTTACCGCCACCGTCAGTTTTTATGATTCCGTCAAAATGGGAGACTTCAAGGTCGACCGACGAGCAATCGAAGTTGTCGATAATCCACTTGACGTTCTCTTCGTTCTCCCGGGAGTTAAAAGTGCAGGTGCTGTAAATAAGGAATCCACCCGGTTTTATCGCATTCCATAGGTTCGAAACTATCTCGCGCTGGAGTCGGCTACATTCGTCGACAAGCCCGGGCGACCATTGCTCAACAGCCATTTCTTCTTTTCTCATCATGCCTTCACCGGAGCACGGCGCATCGACGGCTATTATATCAAATGTATCGCGCACGCGCGCGTATTGGTTTGTGTCGCCGGTCGAGATAAGGACGTTTGAGTTTCCCCATTTTATCAGGTTTTCTTTGAGTATTGCAGCTCGTCGTCGGTCATATTCGTTGGCAACGACAAGAGAGCCATGGGGGAGTGTATCGATGATGGCTGTAGTTTTACCTCCCGGGGCGGCGCAGGCATCCATTACGGTTAACGCAACGTTACCGGTCAGATTGACAATGTGTCGAATTGCCTCGGTGATAAACATCGATGACGCATCCTGAACGTAAAACCGCCCTTGGTGAAGCTGGGGCATAAGCGTGAATATCGGCCGGGAGTCGAGGTAGCGACCGCGTTCACACCATTGTACTTTTCTGACAGCATCGTCGGGCAAAAACTCTTTAGCACAGTTTGACCTTACCGAAACGCTCGGATTCCCGGCGGTCAGCGCATCAATGAGCTTGTCGACGGTATAGTCGGGGAGATTTAGCGATTTCAGTTCTTCGATGAATTTGTCGGGGAGTTTTGGCATGACGGTATATTAAAGAATATGGAGCTATGTCAAGACTGGCATAGCTCCATATATCATTCTATATTGAGAAATGATTATTTGAGGTTTTCAACAAATTGACGGAGAGCAGTGTTCTCGGGGTCAATTTCAAGGAATTTGTTGAAGTAGAGTTTTGCATTCTCCATATCTTTTTGGCTGAGATAGAAGTTTGCAATCTGGTTGTAGGCGTTTACATAATCGCTCTTACGTTTTGTTTTGTTGTCAGCGTCTTTATCGAGGAGCTCGATACCTGCGAGGTAAGCGTCAACAGTGTCCTGATCAGGAACGTTGTTGTTTCTTACGAAGAGGATACGAGCTTTGGTAAGCGCGATAGTTGCGTTGTCGGGTACACGTTCGAGGGCGATGTTGACATAGCGGAGAGCGTTATCTACAGCTTCAGCCTTTTCGGGAGAATCGGGTTCTTCGGTAGCGGCAACGTTCTGGTAACGGCGGGCGAGCATGAAGATATCGTTGGTGGTTGCTTCGTCGGTTTCGCAGAATTTGCGATATGATTCAGCAGCTTCACGATACATTTTAGCTTTGGTGTAAGCACCTGAGAGGTCTTTGAGAAGAGCTACTTTATCGGGAGCGAGAGCTACAGCTTTTTCAAATTGAACCGCAGCAAGAGTGTCCTGACCGAGTTCTTGAAGAACGTCGCCATAGGTAGTGTAGTCGTTAGGAACAATTTTGCCTTCGGAAGCGGGGTTGTTGAAGAAAACTTCAGCATATTTTTTTGCTTCGATAGGTTGTTTCAAAGCCTCCATGTTGAGGAACTGCATGCGCTGCATGTAGATGTTGTTGGGATCGTCGGCGAGGATTTGAGTAGCGAGGTCAAAAGATTCCTGATATTTTTTACCGAAGTAAAGGAGAGCTACATAGCGGATTTTGTCTTTCTGGAAGTGGTTAGGGTTGGCAATATAGTTACCATATTGTTCAGCCGCAAGAGTAAGACGGTCGCTTTCGTAGTATTTTTCAGCGAGTTCACGTTGAGCGAGCGCCGAGTTGGGTTGTTTCTCAAGAAGGGCTTTGAGTTTGTCGATAGAATACTGGGGGTTAACGGTGAAATATGTACGGGCATATTTTACGTAAGCCTCAGGATAGTTGGTGTTGGGGTCAAACTGAGAAGCCATTTCATAGTAACCGGCAGCTTCACCGACATTTGTTGGAGCGAGCATGTCAGCTTCAAGAATATAGATAGCGGGTTCGGGAGATTTTTTGCTAAGGTTTTTAGCGGTAGCGATATTTTTCTCGATTTCTTTTGCATAGAGAGCGGGGTCGGCGTTGAAATAAGCGCGGGCAATCTCAACAGCAACAATCGGGTTTTTTTTGTCAATGTCGCGAGCAGCTTTGAACTGAGCTTCAGCCCCTGATTTATTGCCGTTTTTCAACTCAATCATACCAAGACCAATGTGGTTTTTGGCGTTTTGGCTGTTGGCAGAAATACCTTTGTTGAAGTCTTCTTTAGCAGCGGCAACGTTGCCTTTCTGGAGTTCGATTTGACCGAGGTAATAGTATGCTTCGGCTTTGTCGGTTCCTGCATCGTTGATGGTGCGATTAAGGATAATTTCAGCTTCTTCGGGCTGGTCGGCACGGAAGTATTCGATACCATCCTTATAACCTTGCTGCGCCGAGAGTGTTAATGCTCCTGCAAAAAGGAATGAAAATAGAAGTTTAAATTTCATTTTAGATTAGTTTATTTAACGTTAATATAATTTTTATTGATAGGAATTTACTGATTAATTGACGCTTACCATTCGCGGACGCACTGTTGCAGGAAGAATACCGGTCATTTGAATAAGTTTTTGACCCTGTACGCCGGTCACGAATGAGAAGAATCCGTGAGCGGTTGTTCCCGGTACGCTGGTGCAAACCATGAATATCGAACGGTACAGAGGATATTGTCCGCTGAATATGTATGCCTGATAGGGCTTGTAGCCAATGGGTGATTCGTTGCCGTTAACTTTCAATACTTTGATAGCTTCGTCAAACGAGATATTGGTTGTGTCGCTTGATTGAGAAGTGCGGGCACGTTCTTCAACCGAGGTGGCTGCGGTCTTGAGGTCGGAAGCAATCCAGCTAACACCAATCACACCGATAGCGTTTTTGTGGGTCTTGACAGCTTCAAACACTGCCTGATTACTACCTTGGGCATAGACATTGCTGCCAAATTCCTCGCCAAATGTAAGAGAATCTCTCATATATTTGACAGTGCTTGACTGAGCGTCGTCAAAGACAACTTCAATTTTGCCGAGCTTGCTTGGCCAGATGTCATTCCAGTTTTCAACTTTACCGGTCAAAATCTCGCCAATCTCTTTTTTTGAAAGCTGGTCAACCGGGTTTTCGGGATTGACAATAAGAGCTATCGCATCAACGGCAATTCGCTGACAGCGGGCTGATTTTTTACGGTCTTTTAGATATTTGGTTTCCTCGGGAGTGAGTTCGCGCGAAATCACAGCCAACGGAGATTTCAGGCTCAACACCGAGTCAAGAGCTTCGCGTTCGCTGACATAGTAGGGGATAATGCTTGCTTCGGGATAGCAATATTCATACACATCAATTTCTTGCTGCATGATATTTTTGAAGCTGTTGTCACACATCACGGTCGTCAATCCGCTTGTCGAAGTGTTTCCTTTGCGTTGTTCGCTGAATTTTTTACATGAAGTTGCTCCGGTCAAGAGAACTGCGACGAGGGCTACAATGCCTAAAATCTTTTTCATTTCAGTAATGGCTTTAAGGTTAAACGATGTCATTCTTCAAGTTTGGGAGAGAATTGACGTATTCCGCGCCAAATGCCATAAGCGATAAAGCCGACAGCGAGCACATAGCGAATCCAAGCCACGGGAATGACGTTGTCAAAGAAACTTGTCAACATGAGGATGCCCATGCCAAGGTAGATGATGATCATAAAGATTCCGAAGATAATCTTCATTGTGCGCGGTGTGCTATTGCGAGGATCGTTTGATAAGTTGTTTACAGTTGCCATTGTTGTTTAGTTTTTATAGTTGAACTTATAGTGTGAATTGCTCCGGAAGCTCAACTTAGCGAGGTTTTGACTCGTCGACAGTTGTTTAACTTACACGGGTTATAAATTCAACGCTTTAACCCCCGCTTTTGTTCTACTCGTGACGACGCTTCTTATTTCAAGATGTAAAGTTAATGAATTTTTCTTTTATAATTGAAGTTTTAAACTAATAATTAAATACAATTAACATTATTGATATTGAATAAACCCCGATTTCTTGTAATTTTGTAGTGAAGTTTTTGTCCCTGTTTAATTTAAAGACCATCTTTATGATTGCACCATTAGCTGAGAGAATGCGCCCGGTAACGCTTGACGATTATGTCGGACAGGAACATCTTGTCGGACCCGACGGAGTTCTTCGTCTGATGATTCAATCTCAGAGGGTTTCGTCATTCATTTTATGGGGACCACCCGGAGTCGGGAAAACGACTCTTGCCCGAATCATAGCGAACACGACCAAGTCACAGTTCTATACATTGAGTGCCGTTACTTCGGGCGTTAAAGACGTGCGTGATGTCATAGAGCAGTGCAAGGCTGATGCGTCGAGTATGTTTTCAGAGGGTCGTCCGATTTTGTTTATAGATGAAATACATCGCTTTAACAAGTCTCAGCAAGACAGTCTTTTAGGCGCGGTCGAAGCTGGAATAGTTACGTTGATAGGTGCGACTACCGAAAATCCGTCGTTTGAGGTTATACGTCCGTTACTTTCGCGAGCAAGAGTCTATACTCTCAAATCGCTTGAAGCACCGCAACTCGACCAACTTTTAAGACGTGCTATCGAACAGGATGAGATTCTTTCGCGTCGCACGGTAGATGTGCAATCGACCGATGCTCTTTTTAGATTTTCGGGTGGCGATGCCCGTAAACTGCTAAACATAGTTGACCTGCTCGACCAGTCGGTGCCTGATGGAGAACCGCTTGTTATAAGTGACGCGATTGTTACCGCACGACTTCAAGAAAATCCGGCAGCCTATGACAAAACGGGTGAGATGCACTATGATATTATCTCGGCTTTTATCAAGAGTATACGTGGCAGTGACCCTGACGCGGCAATCTATTGGCTTGCAAGGATGATAGCAGGTGGTGAAGATCCTGAATTTATAGCACGCCGATTGGTGATTCTGGCGGGCGAAGATATAGGATTGGCAAATCCCAACGCATTGTTACTCGCCAACACTACGTTTGATGTAATTAAAAAAATCGGTATGCCCGAGGGACGTATTCCGTTGGCTGAATGTGTGGTGTATCTCGCCACTTCTCCTAAAAGCAATTCGGCATATCTGTCGATCGATGCCGCACTCGCCGAGGTTAACCGTTCGGGCGATTTGCCTGTGCCACTGCATTTAAGAAATGCACCGACATCGCTAATGAAGGAACTTGGCTATGGGGCTGATTATAAGTATGCTCACGATTATCCGGGTCATTTTGTGGCGCAGCAATTTTTGCCTGACGGCTTGACCGGACATCGTTTCTGGACGCCTGCCGACAATAGTGCCGAAAAAAAACTTGATGAGCTGCAACGATTACGATGGAACCGATGAAGTGTTGATATCCAGCCGGTTAATATTCATTGGT